>DASTOI010000374.1:0-8998 GCA_035762585.1 Myxococcota bacterium | reverse complement strand
GCCGTCGCGAAGGACTCCGAGCGCCTCGCGCTGCTCGAGCCGTTCCCGGCCTGGGACGGCAAGGATCTGCAGGGCATGCCGGTGCTGATGAAGGCGAAGGGCAAGTGCACGACCGACCACATCTCGGCGGCCGGGCCGTGGCTTCGCTTCCGCGGCCATCTCGACAGGATCAGCGACAACCTGTTCCTCGGCGCGGTCAACGCGTTCACCGGCAAGCCCGGCGAGGGGTTGAACGTGCTGACCGGCGAGACGGCGCCGTACCCCAAGGTCGCGCGCGACTACAAGGCGCGCGGCCTGAAATGGATCGCGATCGGCGACGAGAATTACGGCGAGGGCTCGTCGCGCGAGCACGCGGCGATGGAGCCGCGCCACCTCGGTGCGGGCGCGGTGTTGGTGCGGAGCTTCGCCCGCATTCACGAGACGAATCTCAAGAAGCAGGGCCTGCTCCCGCTCACGTTCGCCGATCCGGCGGACTACGAGAAGATCCAGGAACGCGACCGCGTCTCGATCCAGGGACTCACGAGCTTCGCGCCGGGCGTTCCGCTGCGCGTCACCGCGCAGCATGCGGATGGCACCTCGCACACGTTCGCAGCGCGCCACTCGTTCTCGGCCGAGCAGATTGCGTGGTACAAAGCCGGCTCGGCGCTGAACATTCTTCGCAAGGGGAAGTGACGGCAAGCCCGCGCCTGGCGTGGGCGCGGAGTGAGGCGAAGTCATCGGAGCCGAACGGAGTCGAACAGTGGCCTCGACGTCGCGGGAACGGCGATCCGCCTGCATTCCTTCACGGCCACGCTTCCGGTAACAAGTCCGCGGAGGCGCGCCGCTTGTCTCGCACGCTGATCGTCGTGAACCCCGCGAGCCGCGCCGGCGCGACCGAGCGCGGCTTCGGTGCGCTCGAGCGGCGGCTGCGCGAGGCATTAGGCAGCTACGACCTCGCGTGGACGAAGGGGCCGCGCGACGCGGTTCGCATCGCGCGCGAGGCGGCCACCGCGGGCTACGAGCGGCTGCTCGTGGGCGGCGGCGATGGCACCGCGAGCGAGATCGCGACCGGCCTGCTCGGCGCGGACATGGGCGAGGACGTCACGCTCGGCTTCCTGCCGCTCGGCACCGGCGGCGATCTCTTGCGCACGCTGGGCGTGCCGCGCGCGCTCGGCGGCGCGCTCGCGATCCTGCGCGCCGGCAAGACGCGCGTGATCGACGCGGGCCGGCTCGACTACACGGACGACTTCGGCCAGCGCGCGCAGACCTACTTCGCGAACGAGACGAGCGCGGGCCTCGCGGGACTCGTCGCGCAGCTCGTCACGCACGCGACGAAGTCGCTCGGTGCGACGGGCAGCTTCTTGTTGGGGACGCTGCGCGGGCTCGCGCGCTACCAGCCGCTGCCGGCGCGCGTACGCGTCGACGGCGAGCTCGCGCACGCGGGCCCGCTCGTGCTGGCCACTGCATCGGGTGGGCGCTACTTCGGCGGAGGTATGCACGTCGCGCCGAATGCGAGCGTCTCGGACGGGCTGCTCCACGCCGTAATCATTCCCGGCATGGGCAAGCCCGAGCTGCTCGCCCGCCTGCCATCGCTCTACGCCGGGAGCCACCTGCGCGCGCCCGGCGTGCGCGAGCTGTGCGGGCGCGTCGTCGAGATCGAGCCGCTCGGGCCGCGCGCGCCGCGCTTCGAATGCGACGGCGAGGCGCTCGGCACTGCGCCGCTGCGCGCCGAGATCGTGCCGCGCGCGCTGCGAGTGATCGCGCCGTGAGCGCGGAGCTGCTCCCGGACGAACCGCTGTTCACGTTCCTTCGCGAAGCCTGTGCCGAGGTCGCGCGGCGCGCGCGCCTCGTGAAGATCGACAGCGCGGAGCTCGAGCGCTTCGCGAGCGTGCTCTCGCAGCATCGCCCGAGCGCGCCTCCGCTCGATCCCGCGCATCTCGCGTTCGACGACGAGTCGACCACGGTCGCGTTCGCGATCGCGCTGAACGCGGTGAACTTCGGCTCGGGCTGGTTCCCGTCTCTCAAGAAGTCCGGCGAGCTCTCCGGCTATCGCACGATCGCGACCGCGCTGCGCAGGCGCTTCGAGCGCGAGGGCGCCTTCAGCGCGGCGGAGCTCGCGCGCATCACGCGCGCGGAATGCGCGCGCCTGTTCGGCCAGGACGAGACGGGAGACGCGGGCGAGCTGATGGGCTTGTTCGCGGCGGCCTGGAACGAGCTCGGCCGCTGGCTCGCGAACGACTACGGCGGAGCGTTCGCGGGGCCGGTGAAGGAGGCGCGCGGCAGCGCCGAGCGCCTGACGCGGCTGCTCGCGCGCCTGCCGATGTATCAGGACGTCGCGATCTATCAGGGCTTTCGCGTGCCCTTCCTGAAGCGCGCGCAGATCACCTGCGCGGATCTCGCGACGGCGCTGCGCGCGCGCGGGCTCGGGCGCTTCGACGATCTCGGAAGGCTCACGATCTTCGCCGACAACCTGGTGCCGCATACGCTGCGCATGCTCGGCGTGCTCGAGTACGACCTATTGCTGCTGCAGCGCATCGAGCGCGAGGAGCCGCTCGTGAGTGGCAGCGAGGAGGAGGTCGAGATCCGGGCCGCCGCGCTGCACGCGGTCGAGCTGCTCTCCGCGGCGTGCGCGCGCCGCGGCTTCGCGATCGCGCCGCACAAGCTCGACCTGCTGCTGTGGTCGCGCGGGCAGAGCCCGGCGATCAAGGCGAAGCCGCGCCACCGCACGCGCTGCACTTATTACTAGGGGAAGCGCCGCTTCCGCGCGCGGCGAGGCGAAGCCGAGCGGAGTCGAACGATGGAAACAACGGCCCTCGACATCTCGATCGACGCACGTCCGAGCCACTGAGGACCCCGAGCCGCCGATGCCGCGCGCACCCGCCAGGAGCCGCAGTTTGCTCTCCGATCCGCAGCTCTACGGAATGCTCGCGCTGGTGGCGGTGCTCGCGGCCGCGGCGTGGTGGCGGGGCGGCGAGCAGCTCGTGCTGCGCGGGCTCGGCGACGGCGCGCGCCAGCTCTGGCAGTTCGGCGCGCTGATCGCGGTCTCGTTCTTCGCGGCGGGGCTCGCGACGACGCTGCTCCCACGCGGCCTGATCGACACGCACCTCGGCGACGCCGCCGGCTTCCGCGCGCTCGTGCTCGCGACGCTGCTCGGCGCAGCGACGCCCGCAGGCCCGTTCGTCTCGCTGCCGATCGCCGCGGCGCTGCGTGCGTCGGGAGCCGGCACTTCGGCGATCGTCGCGTACCTCACCGCTTGGTCGCTGCTCGCGGTGCATCGGCTCGTCGCGTGGGAGGCGCCGATCCTCGGCTGGCCGTTCGCGCTGTTTCGCTGGGGCGTCTCGCTGGCGCTGCCGCTCGCGGCGGGATTGATCGCTCGAGCGCTGTCGCGCGCTGCCTAACAGCAGCTGCCGCAGCGAGGCTCGCGCTATGGTGCGCGCCCATTCGAGGGGAACACGCATGGCGGCAAAGAAGGCGAGCAGGAAGGCGGCGAAGCCCGCGAAGCGATCCACGGCCAGGCCCGCCGCGAAGCCGAAGAGCGCCGCCAAGCGCGAGGAGATCTCCTCGGATCTGCGCAGGGTCGCCCTCGCTCACGCGCTGCGGCGGCTGAAATAGCGCGCCGGCGCCGCCGCTCCGGGCAGCAGCGCGCGCCCGCGGCCGTGAAGGCGGCGACGCATCAGCGACCACCAGTCGGCGCGGCTCCCGGGACGCTCGCGATTCCAAGCGACGCGTCCGCGACGCGCGTCCACTTGTTCGAGTACGCGGCGGGCGAGCTGCACGAGCGCGACATCGCGAACGTCGACGAGCTGCGGTCCTATGCGTCCGCGCGCGCGAGCGGAACGAACGTCTGGGTGGAAGTTCAAGGCTTCGCCGACGAAGACAAGCTCTGGCGCATCGCCGAGCTGTTCGGCCTGCATCCGCTCGTGCTCGAGGACGCCACGAACGTCCCGCAGCGCGCGAAGTCGGAGGTGCACGCGCACGAGCACGTGGTCGTGTGCCGCGTTCCGGTGATCGACGCCGGCGGCACGCTCGAGACGCCGCAGGCATGCATCATCCTCGGCAAGGGCTGGCTGATCACGGTGCAGGATCACCAGCGCGGGCTGTTCGATCCGGTGCGCCAGCAGCTTCGCGAAGGCGTCGAGGAGATCCGCAAGCTCGGCGTCGACTACCTCGCGTACGCGCTGATCGACGCGATCGTCGATCGCTATTTCCCGGTCGTCTCGGAGCTCGCCGAGCAGCTCGAGGATCTCGAGGCGGAGGTCGGCGAGCGCGCGCATCCCTCGCAGCTCGTGCGCCTGCAGCACGTGCGGCGCGCGCTCGCCGCGATTCGGCGCGTCGGTTGGCCGCAGCGCGAGGCGCTCGGCGAGCTCTCGCGCGAGCCGTCCGCGTTCGTCTCGGATGCGGTGCGCGTCTATTTGCGCGACGCCGAGCAGCACATCCGCCAGATCATCGAGCTCGCCGATTCCTCGCGCGAGCTCGCCGGCCTCACCACCGAGATCTACCTGTCGCAGGTCAGCCAGCGCACGAACGAAGTGATGAAGGTGCTGACGCTCGTGTCGAGCATCTTCATCCCGCTGACCTTCGTCGTGGGCGTGTTCGGAATGAACTTCGAGTTCATGCCGTGGCTCCATTCGCCGCTCGGCTTCTCGTTCGTGATGCTCGTGATGGGCGCGCTCGCGATCGGAATGATCTTCTGGTTTCGCCGCCGCGGCTGGTGGGACTGAGCCCGCGCATGGCGCGCGCGACGTGGTTCGCGGCCACGATCGGCATGGGCCTTTCGCTCGCGCAAGCGGCGCGCGCCGAGGCCGGGCTCGGCGAGCGGATCGCGAGCGCTGCGCTCGCGCAGGTCGGCGTCACGGTCGTCTATGACCCTGCCTACACGCGCCTTGCGTATCCAGGCGGGGATCTGCCGCCGGAGCGCGGCGTTTGCAGCGACGTCGTGATCCGCGCGCTGCGCGCGCAGCGCGTCGACCTGCAGCAGCTCGTGCACGAGGACATGCGCGCGCACTTCTCGGCGTATCCGCAGAAGTGGGGCCTGCGAGCGCCCGATCGCAACATCGATCACCGCCGCGTGCTGAATCTGCAGACGTACTTTCGGCGCCGCGGACTCGCGCTTCCGATCACGCGCGACGCGCGCGACTACCGGACGGGCGACATCGTCGCGTACACGTTGCCGGGCGGGCTGCCGCACATAGGCGTCGTCGCCGCGAGCCGCGCGTGGGACGGCGCGCGGCCGCTGCTGATCCACAACATCGGCGGCGGCGCGCAGATCGAAGACGTGCTGTTCGCGTACGAGATCGTCGGGCACTACCGCTGGAGGTGAGGCGGCGCCGCCCGCCGGACGCGCGCCCTAGTGCCTCGGCGCGCTCGCGAGCTGTGCGAGCGCGGCGGCGACGCGCTCGCGCTCGCTCTCGCCGAAGCCGGGCAGATCGGTGCAGCGCGCGGCGAGATCCTCGGCGACTGCGCTCTCGGAGAGGCGGGCCGGAAGGCGCGGCAGCAGCGCCGCGATGCGCTCGGTGATGCGCGTCAGCGCGGGGCGCAGCTCGGTATCGAGGTCGTAGACGGGCGCGCTCGGGTCCGTGGACGCGGCCGCGAGCGCGGCATGCTGAACCTCGCGGCTGGCCGCGAAGAGCGCCGCGAAGAACGCCTCCAGCGCCGCCTTCTCGGGCGCCGGGATGCGCTCGCGACGCGCCGCGTCTTGCGCGGCGACGACGGCCGTCGCGAGCAATGCGGCCTCGCGCTCCGGCGCGAGCACGGGCGCGCCGCTCGCGCGCTTCGCCTCGGCGACCTCGGGCATCAGCGCGAAGCGCTCGGCGAGCGCGGCGATCAGCGCGAGCGCGGGCTGTGCGCTCGGACGCTGCAGCGCGTCGGTCCCGAGCCATTGCGCACGCAGCTGGGCGAGCGAGCCGTCGCTCTCGCGCTGCTGCAGCCACGCGTCGAGCTCCGCCGCGAGCGCGGCGCGGTCCGGCGGCAGCCAGTAGGCCTTCGCGTCGCGCGTGAGCGGGCCGACCTGTGCGGCGCCCGGAACGAGCGCGCGCCAGCGCGGCGCTTCGAGGGTGTCGGTGACGACGGCGCCGGCGGCGCCGGAAGCGAACGCGTCGCGCACCGCGGAGTTATCCGGCAGCGCCGAGATCGCGGCGAGCGGAAAGCGCGCTCGCGCGACGCGCTCCAAGTGCCCGCCCGCATTCACATGGAGCGCAACGCCCGGCTTCGCGAGCGCCTCTACGCTCGCGAGCGCTCCGTCGCGGACGAGCACGACCGCGCCCGACTCGAGCACCGGCACCGTGAAGACGCCCGCGATCGAGCGATCCGGGCGCACCGTCACGCCGGTCATCGCGATGTCGAAGCGCCGCGCGGCGAGCGCCGCGTCGAGCTCGGGCCAGCGCACGGGCACCCACTCGATCTCGGAGCCGCGCGTCGCCGCGAACGCGCGAGCCACGTCGACGTCGAAGCCGACGTAGTCGCCGTCGGCGCTGCGCGCCGCAAGCGGTGGATAGTCGCCGGTCACCGCGATCCGCAGCGGCGGCGCGGCATCGGCGGCGAGCGCGCCCGCCAGCGTGCACGCGAGCGCGAGGAATGCGCGGCGCGTCCATGCGCGACGGGTCATTCGCCGAGCACCCGGAGCAGCTCGGGAATCTCCCGGATCACGTGGTCCGGGCGCAGCCCGTCGCTCAGCTCGGTCGGCCGCTCGGTGATCCACACCGTGCGCATCCCGAGCGGCTTCGCACCGGCGAAATCGTGCTGCGGCGAGTCGCCGACGAACAGCACCTCGGCCGCCGAGACGCCCGGCGCCTTCGCGAGCGCCGCCTGATAAATCGCCGAGTCCGGCTTGCAAGAGCGCGCCTCTTCGCTCGTCGTGGTCGCGTCGAACAGCGGGCCGATCCCGAGCGAGGCCCAGATCGCGCGGAACAGGTCGTCGTCGATGTTGCTGACGACGCCGAGATGGAGGCCGCGCGCGCGCAGCGCCGCGAGCGTCTCGCGCACGCCGCGGCGGAGCTGGATGAAGCGCGCGCCGACCTCGCTCTGCCCGTCGTAGAGCGCCTCGCTGTCGCGCGCCTCGCACCCGTAGGCGCGCAGCAGGCCGAGGAATGCAGCGCGGAACATGTCGCGGTGCAGGTAGTAGGGGCGCGCGTTGTAGTCGGCGCCGGCGGCGCCCATCGCCTCGCGGTAGCGGGCGCGCACCGTCTCGAACGGGTCCTCGATTCCGTGCGCGCGCGCGAGCTGCTCCAGCAAGCGATCGAAGTGCGGCCGCGTCGCCCTGTAGCTGAAGAGCGTTCCGCCGAGATCGAAGAACACCGCGCGGATCGGCATGTTGGCTGGCCTCCTGCGGCTGCGTTTCGCCCGCGCCGGCGCGCGCTTCCGCCGCCGCGATCGACGCTCGCGCGCGCCGCTGCGCTCGGCGGCGCGGTCGCACGGTAGCCGCGACGGCCTCGCGTTTGACCCTCGAAAACGCCTCGCCTAAGGTCCGCCGCCCTTTCGCGCCGCTCCTCGCGTTCCCCTTCGCGGCGGCGCCTGCGCAGCGCGCATCTCTCCGAGGTAGTCGCCATGCTTTCCATCGACGAGATCGAGCCCGGCTCCTCCTGCACGCACAAGAACACCGGTCTCCGGTACAGCATCGTCGAGGTCGGCAAAGACGAAGTGCTGCTCTCCGCCGAGAGCAGCAACATGACCGACCTGGTCGTGCCGGTTCCGCTGTTCCTCTCGGAGTTCGCGATCGGCGCCTACTCCGCGCGCCGAGGCGGCTCCGGCGGCGGCGCGCGCCGCGGCGGGAAGCCGCCCGCGAAGACGACGGTCGCGCCGACCGGCCCGAAGTCGCGCGGCAAGATCAAGAAGATGGTGCGCGACCGCGGCTTCGGGTTCATCCGCGGCGAGGACGGCAAAGAGGTGTTCTTCCACCGCTCCGGCATGAACGGCGGTGATTACGACGCGATGGATGAGGGCGATCTGGTCGAGTACGTGATCCAGGAAGGGCCGCGCGGGGCGAGGGCCGAGTACGTGAAGGCGGTGAGCGCGACCGAGGGGGCGTAGCTCTTCCTCGAGTTGTTGGGGTCGGCGGTCAGTTGTCTCGGTTCGCGGCTCTCTTTTCGGGGCTCAGCGGCTTGGGTGCTCAAGGGCGGACCGGGGACCCCGGCTCCGGCTGCGCGCTGTGGCGCTTTGAGCGTGCGGCGGCTCGGGCGTATCGCTGCTTCTCGGCGCGCAAGCGGTTCGGGTGGTCAGGATCACCAGCGCTCCGCCGGACCGGGGACTCCCCGGTCCCGCCCTGGCGCACATCGTTCCGGTGCGATGCCGGACATTGGTCAAGATATTGGGGTGGTGACGCTCGCGCGCCACTGAGGCGCGCTCGCGTCACTCCTCGTTCGCGCCGGCGCGATGAGTTGAACTGCGCCCGCTACAGGTGGTAGCGGTGCACGATCGGGAGCTTTCTTCCGCTGCCGAAGGCTTTGGGGGAGACGCGGAGCACCAGGGGGGCCTGGCGGCGTTTGTATTCGTTGCGGTCGATGCGGCGGACGATGCCTGCGACGGTTTCGCGCGTGGAGCCGGGGGGCGGAGTGATTAGGGGCGCGGCGCGGCCGCCTTCGATGGCTTGCTCGAGCACGGCGTCGAGCACGGCGTAGTCGGGCAGGTCGTCGCTGTCCCTCTGGCCGGGCGCGAGCTCGGCGCTCGGCGGCTTGTCGATCGTGCGCCACGGGATGATCTCGCGCGTGCGGTTCGCGTGGCGCGCGAGCGCGTAGACGTCGCGCTTGTAGACGTCGCCGATCACGGCGAGCCCGCCGACGGTGTCGCCGTAGAGCGTGCAGTAGCCCATCGAGAGCTCGCTCTTGTTGCCAGTCGCGAGCACGAGCCGGTTCTCGGCGTTCGAGATCGCCATCAGCGTGGCGCCGCGGATGCGTGACTGGATGTTCTGCTGCGCGAGGCCGTAATCGTCCTTCGCGCCGAACAGCTCGCCGAACACGCGGCGGTAGCTCTCGTAGATCGGCTTGATGTCGACGGTGCGGATCGCGATGCCGAGGTTCTTCGCGAG
>DASTOI010000373.1:0-6523 GCA_035762585.1 Myxococcota bacterium | reverse complement strand
CGCGGTCACGCGGGTGAGCGGAGCGAACCCCCGCCCGCCCTGCGCCGCCTCGATGCTCTTCGACAAAAGCGCTCAGCTCTCTTCCCGAATCCCATAATGAGCGACATAGGGCGAAAACTGCTCTCGTACGGCATCGAAACTCAGCCCGAGCTCTTCGTACTTGTAGGTATGCGCCCCGAACTTCGCCTTCGGCTTGTCGCGCAAGTACGACCGAATCCTCTCGTCGTGTCCGCCCGGCCACGCGAGCCCGATCCGCTCGTAGATCGAACGCAGATTCGCGACCGGGTCACTCATCAGGCTCAAGTAGTGCGAGTCGACGATCTGCTGCTCGGGCAGCGCCCCGCTCTTGCGCAGCTGGATGCCGAGATCCAACAAATACTTGAACGTGCCGAACGCGATCTGCCCCTGCTGCGCGACGTCGACGCGATCGCTGCGCATGTAACGCAGCGTGCACATCAGGTTCGCGACGCTGGCGACGAACTTCGTCGGATCGCGGTGCGTGTGGATCACGCGCGCATCCGGGTACTCCGCGAACAGCGCGGGCAGCGTCGAGAGATGCGCGGGCGACTTCAGCAGCCACTTCCGCGGCGGGCCGCCGTGCTGCAGCGTCTGCAGGAAGCGGCGATGGCCCTGATAGAAGCGCGCGTCGAGGCCCGGCGTCGTCAGCTTCCACTGCAAGTGGCTGGGCGCGTCGTACTGCATCGACCAGTACGGGCCCGCGAAGTCGACCTGCGTGAAGTGCACGCACTCGCACGGCAAGTCGTGGCGCAGCTCGTGCATCGTCAGGAAATCGGGATCGATCTCGGCCCAGAGCTCGTGCTCGCTCTCGGCGAGCTCCATCCGATGCGCCACGTCGAGCGCCGGATCGGCGAGCAGCGGCAGCGGATGCGCCGCCTCCCACGCGATCGGCGCGCGCAGATTCGAATCGAGCGCGAGCAGCTCGAGCAAGATGGTCGTGCCCGAGCGCGGCGGCCCTAACACGAAGATCGGCGCCGCGATCGGCTCGCGCAGCATCGCTGGCCGCTCGCTCCACGCGCGCTGGAGGCGCAGCTTCGTCTGCAGGACGCGCAGCAGCTCGGCGCGCGTCAAGAGGCGCCCGAGCAGATGCAGCTTCGCCTCGCCGTCGAGCGCGCTCATCAGCGCGCGATAGGCCGGCTCCCAGCCCGCGTCGCCGAAGTCGTCGAGCCCGGTCGTGCGCCGCGCGAGCAATGTCAGCTCGTCCGCGTCGAGCCCGACCACGTGCCGTGGATCGCCGACCGACGGCCCGAACAGATTGAGCCGCCGCACCCACTGCGGGTGTTCGAGCCTCTTCAGCACGTGCGCGCTCCTTCGCAATGCGGGGGCGTCGCTAGCACGCCGTCCCGCGCTTCGCCCAGATCGCGCGTCGCTGCGCGTATGCTGCGCCGAAGCGGAGCGCGCGATGCCCAAGACCCGGCTCCTCGATCTCGCGAAACAGAGCGTCGGTTTCGGTCGCGACGGCGCGATCTCGCTGCTGCCGGACACCCGGCCGCCGCCGCGCGTCGACGGCCTCTCGGTCGGCGTCGCCGTGATGGATCGCCCGGCGCCGCACGCCGGAGAGCGACATCTCGACGGCGACGAGCTGCTCTATCTGATCGCCGGCCGCGCGACGATCCTGCTCGAACCGCCCGCGGGCGCGGAGCGCTTCGAGCTGGCGGCGGGCGAGGCGTGCGTCGTGCCGCGCGCGCTCTGGCATCGCGTGATCCCGAACGGGCGGATCACGCTGCTCTACGCGACGCCGGGACCTAACACCGAACGCCGGCCGCTGCCCGAGAAGTGAGCCTCGGCGCGGCGCGCGCTACGCGCGCAGCGAGAGCACGTATCCGGTGTCGGGGCGCGCGCGATTGTCGAGCACCTCGAGGTAGGCGGCGCGCACGGCGTCCGGCCCGCGGTGGCGCGAGGGCGTGATCCAGCCGCGCGCACTTTCGACGAACGGGCGCCAGCTCGTCTCCACGCGCTCCGAAAACGCCTGCGCGCCGAGCGCTTGGATCGCGGCGCGAATGTGGTCGGGCGCGAAGAACCGCTCGGGCTTCGGCCCGAGCAGCGCGTCGCTCGCGCCGCCCCCGCGCGCCTCCCAGTGCGTCGCGCCCACCAGGCAGGAATGCTTCAGCTCGTTCGCGAAGTGCGCATGGACGGCGGCGAGCACGCGCGCGTTGCCCGCCATGTCGACGTAGACCGCTGGCGAGCGCGCCAGCGAGCCGACCTCGTCGTAGCCGGCGACGCGGTCGTAACAACCGGCGCGCTGCACGAACGCGCGGTGCGCAGGCGACGTGAGGCCGACCACCTCCGCGCGCGGCGCCGCTCGGCGAGACAACAGGAACGCGAGCGAGAGCGAGGTCTTGCTCGACGCGCTCGAGAGCACGATCTGCCTCGCGCCGAAGAGCTCTCGCCGCGCGAGGAAGTCGTCGATCACGAACGAGGTCATGAACAGCGGGCGGAACAGCATCTGCGCGTCTTCGAGCTCGGCGCGGTGCTCGGCGCCGAGCCGCGTGTACTGGTTGTAGACCGGCGGCAGCTTCGCGCGGTGCGGCGCGGCGTCGACGAAACCGCCGTCGCTCACGCGGTCCACGCGCACGCTCAGGTGGCTCGACATCGGGAAGTAGCCGTAGATGCGCTCGCCCTCGCGCAGCCGCTCGTGACGCGAGCGCGCGACGTCGGCGAAGCCCCAGACCGGGATGCGGCCGAAGCCGGGGCGCGCCGGGAAGAACTGCCAGTACGCCATCGCGTCGCCGAACGCGGCGTACGTGATGTTGTTGGCGGTGAGCGCGAACTGGTCGATCGCGAGCTGCGCTTCGCCCGGCGCGAGATCGACTTGCGGAGCGTCGTTGCCGCGCACGAATTCGGTCGTGCGCAGGTCGTCGCGCTTCACCAAGAAATCGAGCGTCGCGTTCGACATCGGTCGCCCTCCTGCGCGGCGCTCGCTGCGGCCGCTCACTCGCTCGCGCGCGGATCGAGCCTCAGCACGACCGGCTCGCGCATCCGGAACAGGCTCATCATGCGCTGGAGCGTGCCGTACTTCTCCTTGAAAGCCGCCTCGACCCGCTCGCGCAGCGCGGCGTCGCTCACCTCGTTCGCGACCATCGCGCTCTCGACGTTGCGCACGCGCAGCCGCACCGGCGAGCCGCGCCGGATGTTCGCGAGCCACTTCGAGTCGTTGGTGCGCACGAAGCCTGCGCCATCGAGCACCACGATCCACACCGGCGTCTCGCGCAGATCGCCATCGGCGTCGGCCGTCAGCACTTCGATTACGGATTCCTCGCGCGCCGGCGTCCAATCGAAATTGGCCTGCGCGAGCGCGTGCGAAGCGAGCGACAGCGAGGCCAGCGCGAGCAGCGCGCGCACCCAATGCATCGATCGATTCTCCTCGGAGCGGCGGGCCGGCACGGTAGCGAGGGCGGGCGCGCGCGGAAGCGAAGCCGAGCGCCGCGGACGCGGCGCGCCCCCTACTTCTTCTTCGCGAAGCCGAGCTCGCCGAGCTTGCGGGCGATGTCCTGCCCGGCGCTCTTCACGTTCACGTCCGTATCGATCGCCGCGATGCGCCCGTTCGCGTCGATGTAGAAATTCCAGCGCCGCGCGTAGAGGCCGCCCAGCGCGAGTACGCCGTAGCCCTTCGCGACCGCGCCGGCGTCGTCCGAGAGCAGCACGTGCTTCGCCCCGAGCTCGCGGGCGAACGCCGCGTTTTGCGCGGGGTCGTCGAGGCTCACGTAATAGACCGCGACGTCGTACGCCGCGATCGCCTCGGCGCTGTCCCGCAGCGCCTTCAGCTCCTCGGTTCAACCCGGCGTGAACGCCTTCGGGAACCACGCGAGCACGACGCCGCGTTGGCCGGCGTGATCCGCGAGCGCGTGCAGCTTCCCATCCGAGCCGCGCAGCGAGAACGCGGGAGCGGGCGAGCCGACGGCGAGACCTTCCGCGTTCGCGGCGACCGCGAGCAGAAGGCCGAGGAGCGCGCCGAGGACTCTCTGCATGCGCCGCACGATAGCCTCACTTCTTCCGTTCGAGCTGCGCGGGCGTGTACGCGACGCCGTTCTTCACGACCAGCTCGGCGCTGTCGCTGTGTTCGATTCGCTCGAGCGGGTTCTTCGCGAGCACCGCGAAGTCGGCGAGCTTGCCCGCCTCGAGCGAGCCGAGGTCCTGCTCGAGGGCGAGCGTCTTTGCGGGGTTGAGGGTCGCGACGCGAAGCGCCTCGTGCGGCGTCATGCCGCCCTGCACGAAGGCCCACATTTCCCAGTGCGGGCCGAGGCCCTGCATCTGCCCGTGGCCGCCGAGGTTTACGAGCGCGCCCGCCCGTAACAAATCCTTCGCAGAGGCCGCGACCGTCAGGTGATGCCAGTCCGCCGGGTCGCTCACCATCAGCCGGATGCGACCCAACAAGTCGAGGATGCCCTGCGGCACGTAGCGCGCGAGCCGCTCGTCCTGCCAGATCTCGTAGTGCTGGTGGAACCAGCGGTCGCCCTCGAGCCCGCCGTACGCGACGAGCAGCGTCGGCGTGTAGGCGACGCCGCTCTTCGACACGAGCTCGATCACGTCGCGGCCGAGCGGCGCGATCGGCAGCGCGTGCTCGATCGTGGTGTGCCCGTCGAGCACCATGGTCATGTCCATCTCGAGATCGCCGCCGCCCTCGGGCACGACCAGCATGCCCTCTTCGCGTGCGGCCTGCAGGAGCCATTGGCGCTGATTACGGCCGGGCTGCATGTAGGACTTCACGCTGAACGCGCCGTAGGCCTTCATTCGCCGCAGCGTCCTGCGCGCGTCGTCGAGCGACTTGATGATCGTGCGCCGCGGCAGATCGGCTCCGTAGAGCACGGAGCCGGTCGAGAAGATGCGCGGCCCGAGCATCAGGCCCGCCTCGACGCGCTCGGACTGCGCGAACACCTCGTGGCTCGTCGCCGAGACGTCGTGCGTCGAGGTCACGCCATACGCGAGGTTCGCGAGGTACTTCCACGGCTGCTGGGGATGGACGTCGAGCGTCGAGTAATGAAGGTGCGCGTGCTCGTCGAACAGCCCCGGAATGATCGTGCGGCCCGTCAGGTCGACGCGGCGCGCGCCGGCCGGCACATCGACCGCACCCGCGGCGCCCAGCGCGCGAATGCGCGAGCCGTCCACGAGCAGCGTTCCGTTCTCGATCACCTCGTCGCCGCGCATCGTGACGATGCGCGCTCCGGTGTAAGCGACGACGCCCTCGGGCCGCGCGCGCGGAAGGCGCAGCTCGACCGAGATGCGCTCGCTGGCCGGCAGCTCCTCCTTCGCTCTCTCCTCCTTCTCCTTCTCGTCTTCCTTCGTTGCCTCTTCGCCGGGCTTCTCGGGCTCCGGCGTCGGCAGCGCGTCGGCGAGCTGCGTGACGAACACCTCCGGGCCGCGCACGAAGCTGATCGCGTCGCCGCCGCGCGCCCACGCGACCCACTCGCCGCCTTCGTTGGAGAGCCGCGCGACCGGCAGCGCGCCCTCTTCGAGCGCGACATCGACCGGCGCGTTCGTCGCGCTGGGCAGCGCGGTCACGAACGCGTCGTGGTGCTCGTTGAACGCGACGTGGCGCGCGTCCGGCGAGATCGCGACTTCCTCTGCGCGCGTGAAGCGCAGGTGCGCGCGCTTGTCTTCGCCCGCGAGCGTCGCGGAGAAGAGCAGCGTACGCGGCGGCATGGACGGCTGCTCGGCGGCCTCGTCGTCGATGAAGTAGATGCGGGAGCCGTCGCGCGAGAACGCCGGGCGCGGCATGCGGCGGTCGCTGCCGCGGTTCTCGACGCTCGCGACATAATGACTGGCGCCGCCGTCGCGGCTCGCCCAGCGCACCTCGAGGAATGGCTCTTCGAGCAGGTCGTGATCGCGGAAGGTCGCTCCGCTGCCGCGCACGAACACGATCCGCTTGCCGTCGCGCGAGAACGCCGGGTTCGCGTACTGCCCGGGCGCGTCGCTGATGCGCACCGCTCGCCCGCCCGAGAGCGAGCGACGCCAGACGTGTCCGCCCTCGCGGTCGTTCCAGCTCGCGTAGACGAGCTCGCGGCCGTCCGGCGAGAACGCCGGCGCGACCTCGAGATCGCGCGAATCGGTGAAGCGCCGCGGCGCGCCGCCGCCGGCGGGCATCGTCCAGATCTGCCCGAACGCCTCGAACGCGAGCGTCTTCCCGTTCGGCGAGAGGGACGCCCAGCGCAAGACGCGCGCGCGCACGTCGCCCTCGGCGGCGCGGCGCGGCTGGCGCAGCGGCTCGGTCACGGTGTGCTCGGCGCGCGCGCGGAACGGGATCGCGCTGCGCGCGCCGCTCGCGACGTCGAAGCGCCAGAGCTTGTGATCGGCGCTCGAGATCAGCGCCTTGCCGTCGGGCGTGAACGCGTAGCCGGGGAATACGCCGTGGAACGCGAAGCCCTCTTGGTTGTCGCGCTGCACGCCGTCGGCGAGCAGCCGCGTGCGGCCGCTCGCGACGTCCATCAGCTCGATGCGCGTCTTCCCACGCACGCGCCGCACGAACGCGAGCGTCTTGCCGTCGCGCGAGTAGGCAGGCGCCGCGGCG
>DASTOI010000372.1:0-3628 GCA_035762585.1 Myxococcota bacterium | reverse complement strand
GGTTCCCGAAGCTCGGGCGCGTGCACGCTCGCGTGCGCCCTTGCGAGTCGCTCAGGGCCGGAGAGAGGGTCGAAGGCCCCGCGCTGATCGTCGACGACGCGACCACGCTCGTGCTCGACCCGGGCTTTCGCGCCGAGCTGCGCGGGGATGGCACGCTCGCGATCGAAGACACGCGCGCCGCGCACGCCACCGCAGACGAGGGCGGCGCTGCGCGCGAGGCCGACGATCCCGTCGCGCTCGAGATCGCCGGCAGCCGCTTCATGTCGATCGCGGAACAGATGGGCGCGGTGCTCCGGAATACGGCGGTCTCCGTCAACATCAAGGAGCGGCTCGACTACTCGTGCGCGGTGTTCGATGCAGCGGGCGGTCTGGTCGCGAACGCGCCGCACATTCCGGTTCACCTCGGCGCGATGAGCGCGACCGTGCGCGCGGTGCTCGCACGCTTCCCGGCGCTCCAGGACGGCGACGCGATCGCGACGAACGATCCGTCCGAGGGCGGCTCGCATCTGCCCGACGTCACGGTCGTGTCGCCGGTGTTCGTGAACGGTGTGCTGCGCTTCTTCGTCGCGAGCCGCGGTCATCAGGCCGAGATCGGCGGCAAGGCGCCGGGCTCGATGCCGGCCGACTCGCAGACGCTCGAAGAAGAGGGCGTCGTGATCCACGCGTTCCCGCTCGTACGCGCGGGCCGCTTCGACGAGGCCGGCCTCCGCGCGCTGCTCACGGGCGCGCGCTTTCCGTCGCGCGCGCCCGACGACAACGTCGCGGACCTCGAGGCGATGGTCGCGGCGAATCGTGCCGGCGAGCGGTTGTTGCGCGAATACGCGGCGGAACAGGGCGAAACGGCGCTGGCCGAGTGCATGAGCGCGCTGCAAGCGGCGGCGAGCCGCAAGGTCTCGCGCGAGCTCGCGCGCCTCGGCGACGGCGAGCGCGAGTTCTCCGACGCGCTCGACGACGGCACGCCGATTCGGGTGCGACTGCGCATCGCGCACGGCCGCGGCGAGCTCGACTTCTCAGGCACCGGCCCCGCACAGCGCGGCAACACGAACGCGCCGCGCGCAGTGGTCGAGGCGGCGGCGATCTACGCGCTGCGCTGTCTCGTCGCGGAGCGCATCCCGCTGAACGGCGGCTGCCTGGCGCCGGTCGCGATCCACGTGCCGCCGGGCTCGCTGCTCGATCCGCCGCCGGGCTCCGCGGTCGTCAGCGGCAACGTCGAGACCTCGCAGCGGCTCGTCGACGTGCTGCTCGGTGCGATGGGCGTCGCGGCGGCGAGCCAGGGCACGATGAACAACCTGACGTTCGGCGACGAGCGCTTCGGTTATTACGAGACGCTCGGCGGCGGCGCGGGCGCGACGCCCGGCGCACCGGGCGCATCAGCCGTCCACACGCACATGACGAACACGCGCATCACCGACCCCGAGGTGCTCGAATCGCGCACGCCGGTGATCGTGCGCGAGTTCAGCGTGCGGCGCGGCTCCGGCGGCGCCGGCGCGCAGCGCGGCGGTGATGGGCTCGTGCGCGAGCTCGAGCTCACCGCGCCGCTCGTGGTCTCGCTGCTCAGCGAGCGGCGCGTGCGCGCGCCTTGGGGCGCGGCGGGCGGAGAGCCCGGCAAGCGCGGCGAGAACTGGCGGATTCGGCGAGACGGCGGGCGCGAGGCCGTGCCGGGCCGCGCCACGCTCGCGCTCGCGGCGGGCGAGCGAATTCGGATCGAGACGCCGGGAGGGGGCGGCTGGGGTCCGGCGCGAAACTAGTTGACTGACCAGATCAGTCATTTAATGTCGCGGCCGCGCCTCGGAGGACTCCCATGCAGATGACCGCTGCCCGGCTTCGCCGCGGCGCGCTCCGTTTCGTGCTGGTGCTCGCAGCGAGCGGCGCAGCCTCGGCCGGCGAGGACGCCGGAATCGCCGGGCTCTGGGCGACCCCCGGCTTCGGCTCGATCGTCGAGCTCGCGCCTTGCGCCGAAGCGCCCGCGACGGTCTGCGGTCGCATCGTCTGGCTCTGGGAGCCGAACGACGAGCGCGGGCGGCCGCGCGTCGACCGCAACAATCCGGACCGCGCGGCGAGAACGCGCGCGCTCGTCGGCACTCAGATCGCGTCGGGCCTGCGCGAGACCGAGCCCGGCGTCTGGAGTGAGGGGCGCATCTACAACCCCGACGACGGGCGCACGTACACCGGCGCGATCCGCGCGCGCGGCAGCGTGCTCGAGCTCGAGGGCTGCGCGCTGCGCGTGTTCTGCGAAACGCAGACGTGGCGACGTCCCGCCGACGTGGTGGCCGCCGTGCAGAGGCTCGGCCGATGAGCGCTCGAGAGCGAACCGCGAGCCGCGCGTCGGTCTATCTGCCGCTCGCGATGCATCTCGTGCCCACGCTGGGGATCGGCTTCCTCTTCGTGATTCCGCGCAGCTGCATCGCCGGCGTGAACGAGCTCACGATCGGATTCGCAGCCGCGAATCTCGGCTTTGCGCTGAGCTACGTCGCGGGCATCCGGCTCGCGCGCAGTCGAGCTCGCTCCGATGCGTAGGCCGCGCTTCATCGCCGAGCAGGCGCGAAACGCGCGTGGGCCGCTCGGCCGGCTGCTCGCGTGGGTGATGGCGCGCGAGACGTGGCGCGAGAACCTCGCCGCGATGGACGCACTCGACGTGCAGCCGGGCGACCACGTGCTCGATCTCGGCAGCGGCCATGGGCGCAGCCTCTCGGAGCTGGCGCGTCGCGCGCCGCGAGGCCGAGTCGTCGGCGCGGATCCGTCGCCGTTGATGTGCGAGCTCGCCACTGCGCGCAATCGCGAGCGCGTGCGTGCGGGGCAAATAGAGGTCGCGCTCGCGAGCGCCGAGCGGCTGCCGTTCGCCGACGCGTCGTTCGACAAGGTGCTATGCGTCCACGTCGTCTACTTCTGGCGCGACCTCGGCGCTTCGCTCCGCGAGATCGCGCGCGTCACGAAGCCAGGTGGGCGCCTCGCGATCGCTTCACGCACCGCGGAGAACCGCGCCGCGGTCGCGGCGTTTCCGGCCGAGGTCTACCGCTTCCCCGCGTGGGTCGAGCTCCGGAAGACGTTGGCGGAGGCGGGCTTCGAGCCCGAGCGGGCCGACGGGCGCGACGAGACGCGCGAGACCGTGTTGTTACTGGCCAAGCGCGCATCGCAGGCGCAGCTCGCGAAGGACTGACGCATGGCGCGCTCGATTCCGCCCGACCGCTTCGACGCGCTGATGCGCGCCGCGACGCGCGTGTTCCTGCGCCAGGGCTACCGACGCACGCAGATGGCGGACGTCGCAGCAGAGCTCGGCGTCGCGAAGGGCACGCTCTATCTCTACGTCGAGAGCAAGGAGGCGCTGTTCGAGCAGGCGCTGGTGCACGCGGATCGCGCGGACGCGATTCCGACGCCGCGCGAGCTGCCGGTGCCGACGCCGCGCCCGGGCAGCACGCTGCGGAAGGTGCGCGCGCGGATTCGGCGCGATGCGAAGCTGCCCGCGCTCTCGGCGGCGGTCGCGCGCCGCGCTCCGTCCGACACGCGCGCCGAGGTCGACGCGATCCTGCGCGAGCTGCTCAGCCTGCTCTCCGCGCACCGCATCGCGATCAAGCTGCTCGATCGCTGCGCCGCGGATTTCCCCGAGCTCGCGCGGCTGTGGACCGAAGGC
>DASTOI010000371.1:0-4573 GCA_035762585.1 Myxococcota bacterium | reverse complement strand
GCGCCCGCGGCTACCGGACCGCGCTCGTCACCAACAACATCGTCGAGTTCCGCGACTCGTGGCGGAAGATGGTGCCGGCCGACGAGCTGTTCGATGTGATCGTCGACTCGAGCGCGGTGCGGATGCGGAAGCCGAACCCCGCGATCTTCCACCACACGCTGGAGCTGTTAGGCGGAATCGCGCCGCACGAGTGCCTCTTCCTCGACGACGCCGCGAGCAACGTCGAGGCGGCCGAGCGCCTCGGCATCCGCGGCGTGCTGGTGAGGCCCGATCTGCGCGATGCGCTCGCCGCTCTCGACGCGCTGCTCGTCTGACGCGCTTTCGCGCGATTCGCCGCTTTCGCGCGTAGCCGCCGAGAACGCGCGGCGGTAGCTTGCGCCGCATGCGTCTGGTCAAGGGCAGAGTCGTCGCCGGCAAGATCGAAGTCGCCGGTGAAGAGCTCTACGACGGCGAGGAAGTCGACGTCGTGCTGCACGACGACCGGACCTGGGAGCTCACCCCCGAGGAAGACGCGTTGCTCGCCGAATCGCTGCGCGAGGCGGACGAGGGCAAGCTGATCGACGGTCCCGCATTCATGCGGGAACTTGCAAGACGAAAGCTCTGAATACGGGTTCACGCTGACTCTGCGGGCTAGCCGCCAAATCGTGAGCGCGCTCGAGTGGTGGCAACGAAATCGCTCGTCGGCGCCGCGCTTGCTGCGGGAGGAGCTCGACGAGGCGATTCTCGCCGCACGCGAGCGGCCGCGGGCTGCGGCCCGCGGACGCCTGCAGCCCCGCAGCCGCATTCGGCGTCGGTTGCTCCCGCAGACTGGCTACCTGCTCTTCTATCGCGTCGACGAGGCTGCACGTTGCGTCGAGATCCTCGCGCTCTGGCATGCCCGCGCCGGCGACCCTCTCCGTCGCTCCCGTTGACTCAGCGCCCGACCGCCGCCGCGCGCCCCGCCCGCCGGCCGAAGAACGTGCCATCCCCTAATGACAGCCCGCTCGAGTAGCTGCCGGCCGAGACGCCCGCGCTCGAGCGGCCCGCGGCGTAGAGGCCGGGAATCGCGCGGCCGCCGGGATCCAGCACGCGGCCCTCCGCGTCGGTCACGAGGCCGCCGAGCGTGAACACCGCGTAGAGACAATTCTCGGTCGAGCAATGGAACGCGCCGAACGGCGGCTTCACGAGCGGCTTCAGCCACTCGCGGCCTTTCCGGAACAGCGGGTCCTCGCCGCGCGCCGCGGCTTCGTTGTAAGAGCCGATCGTCGACTGCAGCGCACCCTTCGCGATGCCGAGCTCCGCCTCGAGCTCGGCGACCGTCTCGCCCACCGCCGCGACGTTCCCGGTGTTCGGGTACTCCGGCTTCTCGAAGATCTCGTCGTCGACGATCATGAACGCGCGCCCGCCCTGATGGAACAAGGCGGCCTCGCCGAGCCGCCCGTAATAAGCGTCCTCGTTGATGAAGCGCTGGCCGAAGCCGTTCACGAGCACGCCGCGCTTCAGCCCCCACGGCTGCGTGACCGGAAGCGAGATCGACGCCTTGTCCATGTGCGCGACGTCGGCGCCGGCGGCCATGCCGAGCCGAATGCCGCTGCCGTCGTCGCCGTCGGCCGCGACGCGCATCGAGCAGCGCAGCCCATCGGGAATCCAGCGCCGCAGCATCTCGTCGTTCAGCACGAAGCCGCCGGTCGCGATCACGACGCCGCCGCGCGCGCGCACGCTGCGCTCCGCGCCGTAGCGCTCGGCGACGACGCCGACCGCTGCGCCGTCCGCGTCGAGCACGAGCGCGGTCACGCGTGTGTCGCCCTCGATTCGCGCGCCGTGCCCGCGCGCGCTCGCGATCAGGTGCTTCATGATCACGTGGCCGGTCTGGTGCGGATGCTTCGGCACGTGTCCGCGCGGCGCGGGCTTCGCGATCTCGTCGTACGGATGCGTCTTCTCGGAGCCCGACCAGACCAGCCCGTCGTCGGTCGGCGGCTCGCCCGAGCAGCCGTAATAGAACGTCTCCTTGAACGGGACGCCCTGCGCGCAGATCCAGTCGTAGTGCGCGACGCTGCCTTCGCAGTAAGCGCGGATCTTCGGCTCGTCCGGAAATTTCCCGACCGAGGCCATCAGGTATTTGAACATCTCGTCGGGCGAGTCCTCGAAGCCGCACGCGCGCTGGAGCTTCGTGCCGCCGCCGAGGTAGAGCACGCCGCCCGACATCGCGGACGTGCCGCCGCCGCCGCTCGAGCGCTCGAGCACGAGCACGTCGGCGCCGGCCTCGCGCGCCGAGGTAGCGGCCGCCGCGCCGGCGCAGCCGAGGCCGACCACGAGCACATCGCACGTGTCGTCGAAGCGCGCGAGCTCGGACGCCGCGCGGATGCCCGTTCTCATCGCTCGTCCCCCATCCCTCTCGCCGCCCGCCCCGGTGCGCTCAGTACTTCGTGCGCTTGCCCGCGCTGCCGCCCGCATCGACCGCGTAGTCCGCGCCGGTGCACGAGAGGCTCTCGTCCGACGCGAGGAACAGCACCATGCGCGCGACGTCGCGAATCAGCTCGACCGGCTCGCGCGTGCGGTTGTACGGGATCACGTCGTGGGTGACCGCGAGGATCTTCTCGGGATCGACGCCGGCCGGCACGTAGGGCGCGCGCATCGCGGGGCCGCCGACCTCGGGGCAGACCGCGTTCACGCGGATGCCGTGCACGCCCAGCTCGAGCGCCGCGACGCGCGTCATCCCGCGCAGCGCCCACTTCGTCGCGACATACGCGATCAGGTTGTTATGGGCGGTCAGGCCGTCGATCGACGAGATGTTCACGATCGAGCCGCCGCCGCACGCCTTCATCACCGGCGCCGCCGCCTTGATGCCGAGGAACGGCCCGAGCTGATTGACGCGGAACAAGCGCTCGAACGCCTCCGGCGTCGTGTCCTCGATCGGACCGCGATGCAAGAGGCCCGCGTTGTTCACGAGCACGTTCAAGCGGCCGAAGCGCGCGCGGGTCTCCTCGATCGCGTGCTCCCAGCTCGCCTCGCGGGTGACGTCGAGCGGCACGAAGTGTGCGGCGTCGCCGAGCGACTTCGCGACCGCGCGGCCCTCCGGCTCGAGCACGTCGCCGATCGCGACGCGCGCGCCCTCGGCGACGAATAGCCGCGCAGTCTGCTCTCCAGTGCCGCGCGCGCCGCCAGTGATCAGCGCGACTTTGCCGTCCAGCCGCATCGTCAGAACAGCACGGCGTCGAGCGAGTACGCGCCCGGCCCGATCAAGAAGAACATCGAGCAGATCACCGCGAGATTGATCGTGTACTCCGCGCCGGGCGGGTTGTTGGTGATCAGGTAGCCCGCGCCTTTGTGACCCATCAGGCCGGCGACGAGCATCGTGCCGATCAGTACGACGCACGCGGGACGCGTGAGGACGCCCAGCGCGAGCGCCGCGCCGCCGCCGAGCTCGGAGAGCATCGCCATGCGCGCGTTCAGCTCGGGCATCGGCACGCCGAGGTCGCGCAGCCATGCCGTGAACCCCGCCATGTTCCCGGTGCCGACGAGGCCGAGCTTGCCGAGCGCGTGGACCACGAAGCAGACGCCGATCGCGAGCCGTCCGATCAAGAGCGCGAGATCGAGCGCCTCCGGAAACAGCGCGCCGGTGAGCAGCGAGGCCAGACCCATGTCGGCAAATCCTCCGAGAGCGCGCTTTCTACCGCACCGCGCGCGAGTCGCGCAGCGGGGTGAGCCAATAGGGGCGGGTCTGACCTCATTGGGCTTACCGCCCGACGAACTTCGCGGGTCGGCGCTCGAGGAAGGATGCGACGCCCTCGCGGTGGTCCTCGGAAGCGAAGCAGATCTTCATCGCGGCGGTGTGCGCATCCATGTGCGCGCCGAGGTCGCGCGTCTCGCTTTGGTAGACGAGCTCTTTGATCAGGCGGTGCGAGAGCGGCGAGCCCTGGAGGAAGCTCGCCGCGAGCGCGCGCGCCTCGTCGAGCAGCTCTTCCGGCTCGACCACCTTCAGCACGTAGCCGAGCGCGAGCGCTTCGTGCGCGTCGACGAAGCGCCCCGAGTAGAGCAGCTCGAGGGCGCGCGCGTGCCCCAATAACTTCGGCAAGAGCCACGTGCCCGCCCCGGTGTCGGGTACGAGGCCTCGATGCGAGAAGTTCCACGCGAAGCGCGCGCGCGTCGACGCGATGCGCACGTCGCACTGGCTCGTGAACTCCGCGCCCATGCCGACGGCCGCGCCGTCGACCGCGGCGATCACCGGCTTCCTGCACGTGACGAGCGGCCACCAGCGCTCCGTCTCGTCCGCGCGGCCGCGCAGCCCGCGATTCTCCGGCGGCCGGCTCGCGAGATCCGAGAGATCGGTCCCCGCGCAGAACGCCCCGCCCGCGCCGGTGACGATCACGACGCGCGCCTCCGGGTCCGCGCCCGCACGCTGCGTCGTCTCGATGAACTCGCCGAGCACCGCGAACGACATCGCGTTCCGCTTCTCGGGCCGATCGATCGTGATCGTCGCGACGCCGTCTCGGACCTCGTAGAGAATCGCCGCCATGGAACCTCCTTCTCGCGAAGCTTCGCTCGCCTGATGGTGCAGCGCCCAGCGCCGGCAACACAGAAAAGTGAGGCGACT
>DASTOI010000370.1:0-2043 GCA_035762585.1 Myxococcota bacterium | reverse complement strand
GCAGCTCCGAGAACAGCGCGCGCAGCTCGAGCCGCGCGAGGTGCGCGCCGAGGCAGACGTGCTCGCCGCGCCCGAAGCCGATGTGGTTGTTGGGGTTGCGCGTGATGTCGAACTCGAACGGCCGCTCGAAGATCTCCTCGTCGCGGTTGCCCGACGCGTAGAACAGGCAGACGGACTCGCCCTGCTTGATCGTGCGGCCGCGCACTTCGACGTCGCGCGTCGCGGTGCGCGAGAACTGGTTCACGGGGGTCACCCAGCGCACCGTCTCCTCGATCATGCCTTCGACGAGATCGCCGCGTGCGATCAGCTTCGCGCACTGCGCGGGGTTGTTGATCAGCTCCTGCACGCCGCCGGTCATCGCATTGCGCGTCGTCTCGTTGCCCGCGACGACCAGCAGGAAGTAATAAGAGAGCAGCTCGAACACCGGCAGCAGCTCGCCGTCCACTCGCGCCGTCGCGACGACCGAGATGATGTCGTCCTTCGGGTTCTTGCGGCGCTCTTCCGAGAGCGCGTGGAAGTACTTGAACAGCTCGCCGCGCGCCTGATCGCTCGTCTCGCGCGCGGTGCGTCCCCGCTGAAACTCCGGCTCCTCGGGGGCGATCGTCTCGTTCGTCCACTTGAAGAGCAGCGGCCAGTCCGACTCGGGCACGCCGAGCATCAGCCCGATCACCGCGATCGTGATCGGCGCCGACACCTCCATCACGAAGTCGAATTCCTGCTTGCGCTGCGCCTTGTCGAGGATCTGGCGCGTGATCTCGTGGACCTTCGGCTCCCATACCTTGACCGTGCGCGGCGTGAACCATTTCGAGGCGACCTGCCGGAACTTCGCGTGGTCGGGCGGATCCATGTTCAGCAGGTGGCGCGCGAGGATCTCGCCTTCCGGCGGCTGGTTCGTCTGGTCGAACACCGCGAGACGCGGCTGGATGATGAAGTCGCCCGGGTTCTTCCCGATCTCGACGATGTCGGCGTGCTTCGTGATCGCCCAGAACGCCTTGAAGCGCTCGCTGTCCGGGTAGAAGCGCACCGGGTCGTTGTTACGGAGCCAAGTCCAGGCCTCGTGCGGGTAGCCGAGGTCGCGGTAGCGCTCGGGGCCGACGATGTCTTCGACGCTCGGAGCTCGGGTGAACGACTGAACCGCGGCGCTCATGGGCTCTCTCCGTTTCGGGCGACAGAATGGCACCGTAGCCCAGTCGACCGATCGGTCGAGTGGCAGTCCACGCCAATCCTTCCGAGCTCCGCTCGCCTTCGGCTCGCTGCGCGCGCTCTGCGCCAGCTTCGCTGGCGCTGGACCGCTTGCGGCTCCTCGAGCCGCGTTCGGTCGCGCATCGCTCCGGTCGCCGGCACCACGCGCGGACTTGGCGTCGGAGTCGCTGCGCTTCGCACCGCGTTTGCGGCACAGTCGCGCGTTCGCAACGAGGAGCGCGCATGTCCGACGCCGCAGCTTTCGCGACACAGCTCGGTGTCGGGCCCGAGTGGGCGCGCGCGTTCGCGCGCGTGGAGCAGCTGGCCGGCGGCCGCATCGTGCGCGCCGAGAAGCAGCCGCGCTGGCGCCCCGCGTTCTTTCTGGACGTCGACTGCGGCGGCGAGCTGCGCCCCATCTATCTGCGCGGCGACCGCGGCGAAATGCAGCACGGCGTCTACGGCCTCGATCACGAGTACCGCGTGCTGGCGGCGCTCGAGGCCGAGGGCATCCCGGTGCCGCACGTCTACGGCTTTCTCGACGACCCGCTCGCGATCGTGATGGCGCGCGCGCCCGGCCGGCCGAACCTCGCGACCGCGCGCGACGACGCCGAGCGCGCCGCGGTGCTCGATCACTGGATGGAGATTCTCGCCGCGCTGCACCGGCTGCCGCTCGCGCGCTTCGAGTCATTAGGGCTCGAGCGCCCGCAGCGCCCGGAGCAGCTCGGGCTCGGCGACTTCCCGCGCTGGGAGAAATCCTGGCGCGATCGCAAGAACCGCCCCGACCCGCGCATCGAGTGGGTGATCCGCTGGCTGCATCGCAACGTGCCGAAGCACCGCACGCGGCCGGCGATGCTGCAGGGC
>DASTOI010000369.1:0-5397 GCA_035762585.1 Myxococcota bacterium | reverse complement strand
AGCAGCTGATCTTCAGCGACGAGGCGTCGATCGCCAACGTCCCGATGCCGACGCTCACGTTGGGCACCGTCGGGCCGACGATCATGGAGTACGGCACGCCGGAGCAGAAGGCGCGCTTCCTTCCCAAGATTGCCTCGAGCGAAGAGGTCTGGGCGCAGGGCTGGAGCGAGCCGAACGCGGGCTCGGACATGGCGGCCATAACGACCACCGCTCGCCGCGACGGCGATCACTACGTGGTCAAGGGCCAGAAGACCTGGGCGTCGCGCGGCGCGTTCGCCGACTGGCTGTTCGGGATGTTCCGCACCGACCCGAACAGCGAGCGCCACAACGGCCTCACGTTCATCCTCGTGCCGCTGGACACGCCCGGCGTGACGGTGCGCCCGATCGCCCAACTCGACGGCGAGACCGGCTTCGCCGAGGTGTTCTTCGACGACGCGCGCGTTCCAGTCGCGAACACGCTCGGCAAAGAGGGCCAAGGCTGGAGCGTCGCGATGTCGACGGCCGGCTTCGAGCGCGGCCTGATGCTGCGCAGCCCGGCGCGCTTCCAGGACACGGCCGCGCGGCTCGTCGCGCTGCTGCGCGAGAACGCGCTCAACGTCGAGGACGCGGTGCGCGACGAGGTCGTGCGCTGCTGGATCGCCGCCGAGGCCTACACGCTCGAGACCTACCGCACCGTCTCGCGCCTGATCGCCGGCGGCAAGATCGGCGCCGAGTCGAGCCTCAACAAGATCTTCTGGAGCGAGCTCGACATCCGCATGCACGAGCTCGCGCTCGAGATCCTCGGCGAGCGCTGGGACCTCTTGCCCGAGGCGCCCGGCGCGCAGGGCGTCGGCAGCTGGCTCGACTCCTATCTCTTCTCGCTCTCCGGCCCGATCTACGCCGGCACGAACGAGATCCAGCGCAACATCATCGCCGAGCGCATCCTCGGGATGCCGAGGTAGCGATGGACTTCCGCTTCACGGACGACCAGCTGTTATTGCAGACGACCGTGCGCGACTTCCTCGCGAAGGAACACCGGCCGGAGACGCTACGCAGGCTGTGGGAGACGGAGAGCGGGCGCTCGCGCGCGCTCTGGAAACAGCTCGCGGAGATCGGCGTGCCCGGGCTGCTCGTGCCGGAGGCGCACGGCGGCATGGGGCTCTCCGAGATCGAGGGCGTGCTGATCCACGAGGAGGCGGGACGCGCCGCGCTCGCGGAGCCGCTGATCGCGACGATGGCGGTGGGCGCGCCGCTGCTCCGCGAGGCGGACGGCGAGCTCGCGGCTTCGCTCCTGCCGCGCATCGCCGCTGGCGATGCGCTGATCGCCGTCGGGCACCCGTCGACCTCGCTGGTCGAGGATGCGCACGTCGCAGATCTGCTCTTGCTCCCGCGCGGCGACGACGTGCTCTACGCGGTGCCGGGCGACGCGGCGCGGCTCACGCTCCAGCCCGCGAACGACCCCTCGCGGCGGCTCGCGACGGTCGCGTTCGAGGAGCGCCGCGCGCAGCTCGTCGCGCGCGGCGAACGCGCGAAAGAGCTGCTCGCCGATGCATTCGACCGCGGCGCGCTCGCGACGGCGGCGCAGGCATTAGGGACGTGCGAGCGCATGCTCGAGCTCTCGGTCGCCTACACGTCGCAGCGCAAGCAGTTCGGCAAGCCGATCGGCTCGTTCCAGGCGGTGAAGCACATGCTCGCGAGCGCGAAGGTGAAGCTCGAATACGCGCGGCCGGTCGTGATGCGCGCCGCGTACTCCATCGCGCACGGCGCCGCGCGCCGCGGCGTCCACGTCTCGATGGCGAAGCTCGCCGCGACCGACGCCGCGCGCTTCACCGCGCGCATGGCGCTCCAGTGCCACGGCGCGATCGGGTACACGTGGGAGCAGGACCTGCACCTCTGGATGCGACGCGCGTGGTCGTTCGATCAAGGCTTTGGCCGCGCGCCGTTTCATCTCGCGCGTGTGCGCGAAGCCGTGCTCGGCGGCTCGCTGCCGATCGGCCCCGGAACCACCTTCAGAGGAGAGGCCTAACAGATGGCTGCCACAGCCTACATCGTCGATGCGGTTCGCACTCCGGTCGGAAAGCGCGGGGGCGGCCTCTCGCGCGTGCACTCCGCCGATCTCGGCGCACACGTGCTGAAGGCGTTGATCGCGCGCACGGGCGTCGACCCCGCCGCGGTCGAGGACGTGATCTTCGGCTGCTGCGACACGATCGGCTCGCAGGCCGGCGACATCGCGCGCACCTGCTGGCTCGCGGCCGGCCTGCCGCAGCACGTGCCGGGCGTGACGATCGATCGCCAGTGCGGCTCGTCCCAGCAGAGCGTTCACTTCGCCGCGCAGGCCGTCATGAGTGGGACCAGCGATCTCGTCGTCGCGGGCGGCGTGCAGAACATGAGCGCGATCCCGATCTCGTCGGCGATGACCGTCGCGCAGCCG
This sequence comes from Myxococcota bacterium, assembly GCA_035762585.1. GTDB lineage: Bacteria > Myxococcota_A > UBA9160 > UBA9160 > UBA6930 > VGRF01. The sequence continues at coordinate 2,987 of DASTOI010000369.1, read as the reverse complement.
CTCGGCTTCAATGACCCCTTCTCGGGCTCCACGGGCTGGGTGGAGCGGTTCGGCACGCAGGAGGTCTCGCAGTTCCGCGGCGCCGAGATGATCGCGGAGAAGTGGAACGTCTCGCGCGAGGACATGGAGCGCTTCGCGCTCGCGAGCCATCAGCGCGCGGGCCGCGCGACCGCGGAGAAGCGCTTCGCGAACGAGATCGCGCCGCTCGCCGGCGTCGAGCGCGACGAGGGCCCGCGTCCCGACACGTCGCTCGAGAAGATGGCGAAGCTGCAGACGCTGCTGCCGGGCGGGCGCCTGACAGCCGCGCTCGCGAGCCAGATCAGCGACGGCGCGAGCGCGGTGCTGGTTGCGTCGGAACGAGCGCTGAAGGAGCACGGCCTCCGGCCGCGCGCGCGCGTGCACCACATCTCGGTGCTCGCGGACGACCCGATCTTGATGCTGACCGCGCCGATCCCGGCGACGAAGCGCGCGCTCGCGAAGGCGGGCATGAAGCCGAGCGACATCGCGGCGGTCGAGATCAACGAGGCGTTCGCGTCGGTCGTGCTCGCGTGGCTGAAGGAGCTGGCGTTCGACCCCGAGCGCGTGAACCCGAACGGCGGCGCGATCGCGCTCGGCCACCCGATCGGCGCCACCGGCACGCGTCTGATGACGACGCTGCTGGGCGAGCTCGAGCGCAGCGGCGGCCGCTACGGCCTCCAAACCATGTGCGAAGGCGGCGGCCAAGCGAACGTGACGATCCTGGAGCGCTGCTGACGCGACGGGACGGAGGAGAATCGCGATGAGCAAGCTGTGCGAAGGCCGCGTCGTGATCGTCACGGGCGCGGGGCGCGGGATCGGGCGCGAGCATGCGCTCGAGCTGGCGCGGCAGGGGGCGCGCGTGGTCGTGAACGACCTCGGCGTCGCGCTCGACGGAAAGAACACCGGTGAATCGCCTGGCGAGCAGGTGGTCGCCGAGATCCGCGCCGGCGGCGGCGACGCGTTCGCGAACGGCGCCGACGTCGCCGACTGGGCGCAGACGCAGGCTCTCGTCGCGCAGACGCTCGAGCGCTTCGGGCGGCTCGATGCGGTCGTCAACAACGCCGGCTTCGTGCGCGACCGGATGTTCGTCTCTTGCAGCGAAGAAGAGTGGGACGCCGTCCTGCGCGTCCACCTGAAGGGGCACTTCTGCCTCGCGCACCACGCGTGTGATCATTGGCGGGCCGAGTCGATGGCCGGCCGCCAGCCGAACGCGCGCATCGTCAACACGAGCAGCGGCGCGGGCCTTCAGGGGAGCGTCGGCCAGAGCGCGTACTCCGCGGCGAAGGGCGGCATCGCGACGCTCACGCTCGTACAGGCGGCCGAGCTCGCGCGCTACGGCGTCACCGCGAACGCGATCGCGCCCTCCGCGCGCACGCGCATGACCGAAGGCCCGTTCGCGGAGCGGATGAAGGCGCCGGCTTCGGGTTTCGACGCGATGCACCCGGGCAACATCGCGCCGCTGGTCGCGTGGCTGTGCAGCGCCGAGTCGAAGGACGTGACCGGGCAAGTCTTCGAGATTGCCGGCGGCGAGCTCTCGATCGCCGACGGCTGGCGCACTGGCCCGCGCGTCGACAAAGGCGCGCGCTGGGCCGCCGACGAGATCGGCGCCGCGGTGCACGACTTGTTACGGAAGGCGCAGCCCGCGCAGAAGGTGTACGGGGCGTAGGTGGCGCGCGCGCGGACCGAGCGGAGCGATCTCGCCGAAGAGCGCTTCATCCGCAGCCTCCGCTTCCGCCACGAGGCGGCCCCCGCGGTGCCTTCCTACCCGTTCTCGATTCCGGCGGTGCGCGCGCTCGCGGAGGCCGGCGAGATCGAGCTCGGCCCGGTGACGTTCCTCGTCGGCGAGAACGGCACCGGGAAGTCGACGCTGCTCGAGGCCGTCGCAAACGCAGCCGGCTTCAATCCCGAGGGCGGCTCGCGCAACTTCCATTTCTCGACGCGCGATTCCCACTCCCAGCTCAGCCAGGCGCTGATGCTGATCCGCAACGCCGAGCGCCCGCTGCGCGACGGCTTCTTCTTCCGCGCCGAGAGCTTCTTCAACGTCGCGACGCAGATCGACCAGCTCGGAGTCGTCGATTCGTATGGCGGCGTCTCGTTGCACGAGATGTCGCATGGCGAGGCGTTCGTCGCGCTGCTCAAGCACCGCGTGCGTTACGGGTTCTACGTGTTCGACGAGCCGGAGGCCGCGCTCTCGCCCGCGCGCCAGCTGGCCGCGCTGCGGATGATCTACGACCGCATGCGCGCCGGCGCGCAGTTCCTGATTGCGACGCACGCGCCGATCCTGATGTCGCTCCCCGGCGCGGTGATCTACGCGCTCTCGGAGCGCGGGCTCGCGCGCGTCCCCTACACCGAGACGGAGCACTTCCTGCTATCGAGGTCGTTCTTCGCGAGCCCGGAGCGGATGCTGAGTCACTTGCTCGCGGACGATGCCGAGAGCGAGGCCTCGCCCGAGCCGCAGCCGGAATCGCGAGCGAAGCCGAGAGCGAAGCGCCGATGAACTTCTCCTTCACCCCGGAGCAACAGGAGCTGCGCGAGACGGCGCGCGCGTTCCTCGCGGCGGCGTGCAAGCCGGACGCCGTGCGCACCGCGATGGAGAGCAAGCTCGGCTACGACGAGAAGCTCTGGAGCCAGCTCGCGAGCGAGCTCGGCTGGACCGCGGTGGTGATCCCGGAGAGCTGCGGAGGGCTCGGGCTCTCGTGGGTGGAGCTCGTCGCGCTGCAAGAAGTGATTGGGGAGACGCTCGCGCCGAGCCCGTTCTTCGCGAGCGTGTGCCTCGCGGCGAACGCGATCCTCGCGGCCGGCGACGCGCAGCAGCAGAGCGCGCTGCTGCCCGGCATCGCCGAGGGACGCACGCGCGCGACGCTCGCGTTCGCGCGCGAGAGCGGACGCTGGGATCCAAACGCGATCACGGCGACCTGCGAGCGCAGCGCCGACGGCTACGCGCTGCGCGGCGAGCTGCGCCACGTCGT
>DASTOI010000368.1:0-4249 GCA_035762585.1 Myxococcota bacterium | reverse complement strand
ATCGCTCTCGCAGCAGATCGGCCGCGTCGTGATCAACCGCGGCGAAGACCCGTACGCGATGATCACCGATCTGGGCTCGCTCGTGGCGCTCGTACAGATCGGCGTGATCGAGCTGCATCCGTGGGGCTCGCGCGCGGACGCGATCGAGAAGCCCGATCTGTTCATCCTCGATCTCGATCCCGATCCCGCGGTGCCGTGGCGGCGCCTGGCCGAGACGGCGCAGCTGCTGCGCGCGTTCCTCGCGGATCTCGGCTTCGTCCCGTTCCTGCGCACGACGGGCGGGAAGGGCCTCCACGTCGTAGCGCCGATCACGCGCCGGAATTCGTGGGACGAGGTGAAGGCGTTCACGCACAGCGTCGCGCTGCGCATCGTGCGCGAGGCGCCGGCGCAGTTCACGGCGGAGATCTCGAAGGCGAAGCGCCATAACAAGATTCTGATCGACTACCTGCGCAACCAGCGCGACGCGACCGCGATCGCCAGCTACTCGCCGCGCGCGCGCCCGGGTGCGCCGGTCGCGATGCCCCTCGCGTGGGACGAGCTGGATCCGCGCGCGAAGGCGCCGCCGCGCTGGAGCGTGCGCGCCGCCGCCACGCGCCTCGCCGAGCCCGACCCCTGGGCCGCGTTCGAGGCCTTGCGCCGGCCGCTCAGCAAGAAGACGCAGCGGCTCGTGCGGGTGGAGGCCGGCTAGGAGACCGACTCAGGCTGCGCGATCAACGCACGCCGAGGGCACTCCGCAGGCCCTGTTCGAGCTCTGCTCGGCTCCGAAGACTGCGACCCGCGAGGGGAACCCTCGCGGGTCCTCGCTGCGCGCTTCGCTTGCTAGCGCCGCGTCGGACGGCGCGCGTTCGCTCGCTTCCGAGCCGGGCCTCTCCTCGCGCCCGATTCGCGGAGGCGCTGCTGGATCACCGCGAGCAGGTCGATCACCTCGCCGCCGCCCTCGGCCGGCGCGCCGGTCGCCGGCTCCTCGGCGGTCGGAGCTTCGGCAGCGGGAGCCTTCGGCGCTTCCACGACGTCCTCGCCACGCTTGCGCTTGTTACGGGCCAGCTCCAACAGCCGCTCGCTGCTGTCGTCCGAGAGCTCCTTCTCCGAGAGCGTGCGTTCCTCGAGCTTCGCGATCGCGCGCTTCAGCGCGGCGACGCGCTTCGCGTCGGGCTCTTCAGGCGCGCGAATGCCGATCGCCGCCGGATCGCGCAGCTCGTCGGCGAAGCGCAGCGTCTCGGCGCGCAGAATTCCGCGGTCCGCGAAGATCGCGACGGCGTAGGCCTTGCCGCGCATCACGAAGCTCGCGAGCGCCGCGCGCCCGGTCTTTTCCATCACGTCCGCGAGCAGGCGGTACGCCTTGGTCTGCTCGCCGCCGGGCACCACGACGTACGGGCGCACGAAGTAGGCGGGATCGATCGTGTCGCGCGCGACGAAGCGCGTGAGCTCGATGTCGCGCGAGCGCCGCGGCGCGAGCTGCTCGAGCTCTTCGTCCGTGACGATCACGAATTTCCCGTCGACCTCGTAGCCGCGCTCGATCTCATCCTCGGCGAGCGGCTGCTCGTGCTTCGCGCACACGTACTCGCGCGCGAGCGGCACGCCGTCGGGACCCAACATGCGGAGCGGAACGGCGCTGCTGCGCGTCGCCGAGTAGAGCTCCACCGGAATCGTCACGAGCCCGAAAGTGAGGCTGCCCGACCAGAGCCCGCGCGGCCGGCCGGAGTCGCTCGGACGCGAGGAATCCCTCGCCGGCGTGTCGCGTTTCGCGTTCGCACGCGCGCCGCCGCGCTGCGCCGGGCGTCTCTTCGCGCGCTTACGCGGCACGGCGCTTCCTCGCGCTCGCGAGGCTCCGCTTCAGCGCGCCAGAGAGATCGCCGACCGGGCGCGGCATCGATTCGCGCGCGGCCGGGAGCCGCCGCCCCTTGGCCTTCGCGTTCACGAGCGCGAGCACGCGCTCGCGGTAGTCGTCGCGCAGCTCGCTCGGATCGAACGGCGCATCGAGCGCGGAGACGAGCTGCTCGGCGAGCGCGCGCTCGCCGGGGCTCGCGGGCTTGCCCTCCGGCGGTGCGAGCTCGCTCGCGGCGAGCACCTCCTCGCGCGGCCGCAGCGCGATCAGCGCGAGGTGCCGCTCGTGCGCCGCGAGCGCGCCGAAGTAGCGGCGCCCGCGCATTGCCCAGCGCGCGATCCCGCGCAGGCCGCTCTCGCGCAGCGCGTCGGCCAGCGCTGCGTACGCCTCGGCCGAGCCGTCCGGCCCGAGGAAGTACGGGCGGCTGTACCAGCTGATGTCGACGGCGCCGGCCGGCACGAAGCGCGTCACCTCGATCGCGCGCGAAGGCTCGGGCGCGAGGTTCTCGAGCTCGCTCTCGTCGAGCACGACGAAGATCCCCGGCTCGAACTCGACGCCGCGCCGGATCTCGGCCGCGTCGACTGGCTCGCGACTGCGCGGGTCGACCATGCGCTGCTGCACCGGCGTCTTGTCCTTCGCATGCAGCAGCTGGAAGTGGATGTCGCGGTCCTGCGCGGCGGCGTACAGCTTCACTGGAATCTGCGCGCCGCCGAATTCCAGCGACGCCTTCCACATCGCGCGCGCGGTCATCGGCGCTTCCTCCGCGGCGCGCGCCGGAGCGAGCGCGGCGCACAGCCGGGGCACAGCAGCGCAGCGGTCTCGACGCTCACGACGACGCAGAGTGCGCAGACGGGGCCGTCGCACGCCGCGCAGTAACGCTCGAGCGTGACGTGGTGCGTTTGGAGACAGTGGCCGCACGTCTCGGTGCCGGACCAGCGCGCGGGATTGGCTTCGGGCATCGCCGGTTCGACTGCAACGCACGTGCCGAGGCGCCGCCGTAACAAGTGTACGCCGCGCGCAACCGCGTTGTGGCAGGCTAGCCCGCGTTGGAGGCGCTCCAGATGACGCCGAACTCAGCGCTCGATTTCTCGCCGGCCGATGAAAGATGGGAGCGCGTCGACGGGATGGAGCAATTCGGGGTCGTTTGGAAGCGCGTGTGCGCGCATCAGGAGCGGCCGCGCTGGGGCGGGCTGCTCCGCCCGAAGAAAACCCCGCTCTATGACGTGATGACGTGGCGCGCCGGCGAGGTCGCCATTCGCACGGAGCAGGACGCGGTCGAATGGGCGAAGCAAGCTGGCCTCAGCGCAGTCTCGGTGGAGATGCGGCCGTTCGGCGCGCGTCGCCTTCTGAGCGTCGTCCACAAGGTTCGGCAGCCCCCGCCGAGCCTCGGTGTCATGTACGGAGCGACGATCGCGCTGCCCGGCGGCTACCTCAGCGTCGATTGCCAAGAGTTCGGGGTGACGGGAGTGCGCTCCACTGTCGTCACGAACCGCCTCCTGGCGGAGGGCTGGAGGATCGATGAAGAGCGGCTCGAAGAGCTCGTCCGAGCGGTCGAGGACGAGCGCTGGGACGCGCAGTTTCCGTTCAGCCCAATCGCTCGGGTACGCCGCTACCTCCGCGAGCTCGAACCCCAGCTCTCGACGGCGTGACGAGCGCAGCGCTCGCGGTCGCTAGCGTCCCGCCCCGGAGAGATGGCCGAGCGGTTGAAGGCGGCGGTCTTGAAAACCGCTAGGCGTGAAAGCGCCTCGAGGGTTCGAATCCCTCTCTCTCCGCCAGCGCGCGCTCCGCGCGCGCTGGCGCGCGACGCGGCGGAAGCGCTGCTCGTCGCCCCCGTCGAGGCGCGTCGCCGGCTGGCCTCATTGAGCTCGCTCGCCTGCGAAAGACTCCGGCTCGCTTCGCGAGTAGCTCGCCTCGCGCTTCGAGATGGTGGGGGCGTGGGAGGCCTGTCGCCGGTTGGTTCAGACGTCGTGGCTCGCTCTTCTCGCTTCGCGTACTTGTTTCGTCGCTGCGCTGCGGTCGAAAAGGGCGAAGCCTCGGCTACGTTGCCGCGCCTTCGTGGAGAGGTGGCCGAGAGGCTGAAGGCACAGGTTTGCTAAAGGTACCTTTCAGGAGGTTCGGTCAATCGCGTAGGTTCGTGACACCTATCAAGTTTTCGGAGGCACCTTCCGATAGCCATGGTGGCACCAGGAAGGCGCACCAGGAAACGAGCACCACGAGCACCGCTCGCGGGCTCGCAGATAGGACGCAGCATGAACCCCTCCCCCCAGCCCCTCCCTCGAAACGTCTTCATGAAGCGCGGCCGTTATTGGGTCCGCTTCTCCGCCGGCGGCCGAATCGTCCGGCGCCCAGGCGGCGACACCTTGGCCGAAGCGCTGGCGGCCCTGGCGCGCTTCCGCTCGGAAGCGGAGGCCCAGCCGGCGCCCG
>DASTOI010000367.1:0-4098 GCA_035762585.1 Myxococcota bacterium | reverse complement strand
CTCACTCGCTCCACCGCGAAAGAACGCAATGACCGACCGCACCGCGATCCGCGCCGCATTCGACGAGAACGGCCTGCTCGCCGAGGCGCGCGCGAAGACGGGCCTCGATGAATTCGGCGACGACGCGTTCCGCGCGCCGCTGCGCGTGCTGCTCGAATCGCTGCGCGAGGAGGCGCCGCTGAACGCGGTCGGCATCGCGATGCTGCGCGGGCGGATCCTCGAGAGCCTGATGGCTCGCCTGCGCACCGAGGATTGGATTCGCCGCCATCCGGAGATCGAGCGCGAGCGGATCGTCGCGCCGATCGTCGTCGTCGGGCAGACGCGCACCGGCACGACGATGCTGCAGCGCCTGCTCGCGAGCGACCCCCGCCATCACGGGCCGCTCTGGTGGGAGGTGCGCTTCCCGGCGCCGCTGCCCGGCACGCGCTGGGATGCGCCCGATCCGCGCATTCCGATCGCGCAGGCGGAGGTCGCGGGCATCCTCGCGGCCGATCCCGAGCAGGCGTCGATCCATCCGTGGGACGCGCAGGCGCCCGACGAAGAGATCATGCTGCTCGAGCACAGCTTCCTCTCTCACGTGCCCGAGTCGTTCGCGAACCTGCCGAGCTATCGCGCGTGGATCGACGCGCAGGACTGGACGCCGGCTTACGAAACGCTGCGCCAGTTCCTGCAGTTCCTGCAGTGGCAGAAGCGCCAGCGCGGCGCGCTGCGCGAGCGCTGGGTGCTGAAGACGCCCGGGCACCTCGGCTATCTCGACACCCTTCTCAGGGTGTTTCCGGGCGCGCTGATCGTGCAAACGCATCGCGATCCGGTGCAGACGATCCCGTCCGCGGCTTCGCTGAATCGCTCGCTGTGGCGGCTCTCGAGCGACGACGTCGACGAGGTCGAGTGCGCGCGCCAATGGCAGGAGCGCATGGCGTGGGCGGTGCGCCGCTGCCTCGCGTCGCGCGAGAAGATTCCGGAGCGGCAGATCGCGGACGTCTGGTTCCTCGACGCGCTCGCGAAGCCGCTCGAAGTCGTCGCGCAGATCTACGCGCGCTTCGAGATCGAGCTGACTGCGGCGGCGCGCGCCGCGCTCGAGCAGTGGCTGCGCGACAACCGCCGCGACAAGCGGCCGCCGCACGATTACACGCTCGCCGAGTTCGGTCTCAGCGAAGCGGAGATCCGCGCCGTGTTCGCGGACTACAGGCGGCGCTTCATCCAGCCGCGCCTCTCGAGCTGAGCGAGCGCGCTCCGCCTCACTGCGCGATTCGCTTGCTAGGCGGCCGACTCAGGAGGCGCGATCACCGCACGCCGAGCGTCCAACGCACACGGAGGCCACTGTTCGACTCCGCTCGGCTCCGAAGACTGCGCCTCGCTGCGCGCGCCGCTTCGCGGAGCTTGCTAGTTCGAGATTCGCTCGTCCGAGCGCCAGGTGTCGGGGTCGTCGTCGGGCGAGACGGTCTCGACCAGCGGCAGCGTCGGGTCGGGACGCGCGCGGCCGCCTTCGACTGCGGCCGGCAGCACCGGGTCGAGCAGCTCGAGCTCGAGCGACTCCTCCCCCGCGCGCAGGCTCTGCGGCCCGGGCTGCACGAAGTGCGCGCCGAGCCATGCCCAGAAGTCGCGCGGCGCCCACGTGATGCGGAAGCGCAGCGCGGCGATGCGGCGCAAGTCCTTCGCCTCGGCGCGCAGCGAGAGCAGCTCGAGCAGCTCGAGCGCGGCATAACGCTGATCGGTGCGGGCGTAGAGCTTCGCGAGATCGAGGCCGACCTCGAGATCCCAAGGCTCGATCTGGCGCGCGCGCTCGAGCAGCGCGATCGCCTGCGCGCGATCGTGGGACATCCGAAACGCGCGGCGGCCTTCGAGCAGCGTCTCGAACGCGGCGTCTTCGCGGCCGAGTTTCAGCTCGAGCTCCGAGCGCAGCCGCCACGCTTCGAACTCGTGCGGCACACAGCGGCACGCCTCCTTGAGCGCCGCGAGGCACTCCTCGCGCCGGCGCGCGCGCATCAGCTCCTGCGACGCCATCCGAAACAGCTGCCAAGCCTCGAACTGCCCGCTGGTGCGCGCGAGCAGCGGCGCCGCCCGGAGCGCGACCGCGACGTTGCGAGGCTCCTCGAGCAGCACGCGCCGGTACAGCACGACCGCGGCGCGCTCATCGCCCCCCTGCAGCTCGCGGTTGGCTTCCGCAAGCAGCCGCTTGCGGTCGTTCCGCATGGCATCGATTCGCGACTGCAAGGCGGACACACCCCTCCCGACCCCTCATCGGTGCAGCGAGGCGGCAATTGAAGTGACAGGGGTCACTCGCCGGCCGGCGGACTGCGCTCGCGCGTCCGATCAGACGCGCGCGGGGTGCACCTTCGCACCCGCGACCGGCGCGCGCGTGCGCAGCACGGCGCCCTTGGCGCTCGGCTCGAGCGAGTTATCGGCGGTGACGACGATCAGATCGCGCGCGTCGCTGCCGGCGAAGCAGAGGCTCGTGACCATGCGCGCGGGGACCTCGAGCGAGCCGACGCGCGTTCCGTCGAGCGTGAAGCGGTCGATGCGACCCGCGCCGGCCAGCGCGACCCAGAACGTGCCGGTCTCGTCGAACGCGAGGCCGTCCGCGTGGCCCGACACCGGGATGTGTCGGCGCTCGGCGACGCGTCCGTCCTCGCGGAGCGCATGCACGATCACGCGCTCGCCGCGCGTGTCGGAGTGCGCGAGGAAGCGCTCGTCGGGCGAGAGCGCGATGCCGTTGGCGTGCTTCACGTCGGCGTAGAGCTGCGTCGCGCGGCCCTCCGCGTCGACGCGCCAGCACTCGCCCGGCACGACGACGACGCCGGGATCGAACACGCGGAAGCGCACGGCGCCGGCATAGACGCGGCCGCGCGAGTCGGTGCAGAGATCGTTCCAGCCGGGCAGCCCCTCGATCGCGAACAGCGTGCGCGTGACGCCGTCGCGAACGTGAACGAGATCGCGCCCGCTGCAGACGACGCCGCCATCCGCGTGCGCCGCGATGCCGCCGACGCCGCGCCGCTTCGGCACGACGGTGGTGACCGCGCCGCTCGCGGCGAGGCAGTACACGCCGCCGCCGAGCACGTCGCTGAAGTAGAGCGCGCCGTCGGGCGCGACGGTGGGACCCTCGACGAGCCCGTAACCCGACGCGAGCAGTTCGAACTTCTCGCTCATCCGAGACACGCTACCGCTCGAGCGCTCGCGCGGGAGTGAGCGAGCGGAAGCTCTTTCGAAGCGTTCGAGCCTACGCGCCGACGATCGAGACGAAGCTCACGCAGCGGCCCGGCTGGCCGCCGAGATTGTGCGTCAGGCCGAGCTTCGGGCTCTTGATCTGGCGCGGGCCGGCTTCGCCGCGCAGCTGCAGCCACATCTCGTACATCATGCGCAGGCCGCTGGCGCCGATCGGGTGACCGAAGCTCTTGAGTCCGCCGTCGGGATTCACCGGCTGCGCGCCGTTGCCGTCGAAGCGGCCCGCCATCACGTCCTTCCACGCGGTGCCGCGCGGCGAGAAGCCCATGTCCTCCATCAGCACGAGCTCGGTCGCGGTGAAGCAGTCGTGCACTTCCGCCATCGAGATCTGCTCGCGCGGGTTCGTGATGCCGGCCTGCTTGTAGGCCTCGTCCGCGCTCGCGACGACTTCTTGGAACGTCGTGAAGTCGTAGTCCTGCGAGAAGCTGCCCTCGGCCGGGCCCGCCGCGAACGAGAGCGCCTTGATGAAGATCGGCTTGTCCGTGTACTTGTGCGCATCCTCCGCACGGCACAGGATCGCGGCGGCCGAGCCGTCGCTGACGCCCGAGCAATCGAATACGCCGAACATGCCGGCGATCTTCGGGCTCGCCTTGATCGTCTCGATCGGCACTTCCTTCTTGAACTGCGCCTTCGGGTTCTTCGCGCCGTTCACGTGATTCTTCCACGCGATGCGCGAGATCACGTCCTTGAGCGTGCCCTCGTCGACGCCGTACTTCTTCGCGTAGGCCGGCGCGAGCAGCGAGAACATCGCCGGCGCGGTGAGGCTCGGCTTCGTGCCGTCATCGGGCACCGAGCCCGTAACGAGTCCGGAGAAGCCCGAGTCCTTGAGCTTCTCGACGCCGATCGCCATCGCGAGGTCGTAGGCGCCGCTCGCGA
>DASTOI010000366.1:0-3963 GCA_035762585.1 Myxococcota bacterium | reverse complement strand
TTGCCGAACTGGTCGCTGTCCGAAAGCGATTCGCTGGTGTTGTCGTACGCCTCCGGGTCGATGAACGCGCGCACGAGCTTGCCGAGCGAGTCGTCGCGCGGGCCTCCGCCGTACTGCTCGATGCGGTTCACGCCGAGCGACCAGCCCGGCACGGGCGAGATCGAGAGATGGACGCCCGCGAGCCGAGGATGACCCGAGACGCGGTCGCCGCGGAACTCGATCTCGTCGGATTCCGACATGCGCGCGAGGAACAGCGCGTAGCGAATGCCGAGGCGCGTCAGCGGGCGGTAGCTCGACAGCGTGAGCGACGGCATCGCGGGCGCGTTGGCGGAGAGCAGCATCGCGCTGTCCGTGAACGGCGAGAGCCAATGGGTTCGCCAGCCGAAGTCGAGCTGCAGCGCGCTCTCACCGACGCTGAGCAGCGAGCCGCTGGGCGTCGCGTCGCCCTCTTGCGCGACGAAGCCGAGCGAGACGAGCGCGTGATCGAGCGGGCGCAGCTCGAGCCGCGCCGCGCTCTGCCACGCGTCGCCGGCTCCGAGGCCGTGACGATTCGGCAGCGGCCAGCCCTCGCTGCCCGCCCCCGCGGCGCTGCTCGCGTGCGTGAGCGCGGCGCGCGCCTCGAGCCGCTCGAGCCAGCTGCGCACGCGCTCGCACAGCGCGGCGTCGAAGCGGCACGCGCGCGGCAGCGCATCGAGCACGGTCGCCGTCGCGATCGGACGCACCAGCACCGGCTCGCCCGCGAGCACGAGCAGCCGCTCGACCGCGCGCTCCAGCTCGGGATCCAGCTCGAGTGGGAGATACGGGCTCACGCCGCGGGCGAGCGCGGCGCTCGCGAGCAGCGGCAGCGCGAGAGCGAGCGCAGCCCTTCCCCACGACATCGTCGCGCAACCTAACTACCCGAGCGCGTGCAATCCCTAAGTGTTTTTACGTAGAGGAATTTGTTGCGAGTGCGCTCGATGTTGCGACGATGGGGACGAGCAGTGCGCGGCTCCCCCGGCCGTGGTTGTTAGGGGCGCTCTCATCGTGAGCAGCAGCGACAGCGCGGGGTGGAGCAGGAGCTTCGGGTGGGCGACGGCGCTGCCGATGGCGCTCGCGGCCGCGCTCGGCTTCGCTGCGGCGGCCCGCGCACAGAGCGGCGATCTCGCCGCGGACACGGAGATCTCGGAGGAGCAGCGCGCGCTGTTCGAGAGCCTGTCGCCTGATCGCCAGCGCGAGCTGGTCGAGCAGGCGCTGCGCGCGAGCGATGCAGGCGAGAAGGGAGAGCGAAGCGCGGCGCCGACCGCCGCAGCCTCGGCGCGCCAGCTCGAGCGGCGCGCGCTCGCGCCTGATCGGGACGCAGCGCGGGCCACGCCCGACGCGCTCGAGGCCGGCTCCTCCGTACTGATCGATCTCACGCCGCGCGAGCTCGCCGACGCGCGCCACGAGGCGCTGCGCGAGCGCATCCAGCGCGGCAATCCGTACCTGCTCGATCGATTAGGGCGCCTCGAGCTGCCCGGCTTCGAGCCGCTGCCGTTGGGGGGCCTGGACGAAGAGCTCGCCGCGGCGCGTCTCGCGACCGATCCCGAGCTCGCCGCGTTCGCGATCCGCGTGAAGCGGCTGCCGCTGCAGCGAACCGGCGCCGACGCACTGCGCCCGTTCGGCTACGAGCTCTTCACGGACGCGCCCTCCACTTTCGCGCCCGCCCCGGACACGCCGGTTCCCTCGAACTACGTGGTCGGTGCGGGCGACATCCTGCGCGTCCAGCTGTTCGGCAGCACGAATCGCTCGCTCTCGCTCGAGGTCGGCAGGGACGGGCAGATCGACTTCCCGCAGCTCGGGCCGATCGCGGTCGACGGGATGCGCTTCGACGAGGCGAAGGAGCAGATCGAAGCGCGCGTCGCGGACCAGATGAGCGGCGTGCGCGCGAACGTCGAGATGGGCGAGACGCGCTCGATTCGCGTGTTCCTGCTCGGTGAGGTCGCGCGCCCGGGCTCGTACACGGTGAGCGGTCTCTCGACCGTCACGAACGCGCTGTTCGTCAGCGGTGGCATCAGCCGCGTCGGCTCGCTGCGCAACGTCCAGCTGAAGCGGTCCGGCAAGCTCGTGCAGACGCTCGATCTCTACGACCTGCTGCTGAAGGGCGACACCAGCGACGACGCGGCGCTGCTGCCCGGCGACGTCGTGTTCATCCCGCCGATCGGGCCGAGCGTCGGCGCGAGCGGCGAGGTGTTACGGCCTGCGCTGTACGAGATCGCGCCCGGCGCGACGCTCGCCGAGCTGCTCTCGCTGTGCGGCGGGCTGGCGCCGGAGGCCGACGCTTCCGCAGCGCATCTCGAGCGCCTCAGCGAACGCGGCGAACGGATCGTCGAGAGCGTCGATCTCGGCTCGGCGCCCGCGCGCGCGGTCCGCCTGCGCAGCGGGGACCGCCTGCACGTGCCGAGGGTGCGCGCGACGCTCGAGGGCGCGGTGGTGGTCGACGGTCACGTACTGCGGCCCGGGCCGCACGAGTATCGGCCCGGGCTGCGGCTCGGCGACGTGCTCTCGTTCGCCGATTTGGAGCCGAAGGCCGACACCCATTATGTGCTGATCCGGCGCGAGCTCGGGCCCGATCGCCGCGTCGTCGCGATCTCCGCGGACCTCGCGGCGGCGCTCGAGGAGAGGGGCGGGCCGGCAGATCTCCCGCTCGCGCCGCGTGATCGCCTCACCGTCTTCGATCGCGAGTCAGGGCGCGATCGCGTCGTCTCGGCGCTGATGCGCGAGCTCCGCTCGCAGGCGACGCATGATCAGCCGCTGCAGATCGCGAGCGTCGCCGGGCGCGTGCGCGCGCCCGGCCAGTACCCGCTCGAGCCCGAGATGCGCGTCAGCGATCTCTTGCGCGCGGGCGGCAGCCTCGAGGACGCGGCGTACGGCGGTAAGGCCGAGCTCACGCGCCATCAAGTCGTGGACGGCGAGTTTCGCGAGACCGAGCTCGTCGAGGTGGACCTCGGCGCCGTACTGCGCGGCGACCCGGCCGCCGATCTCGCGCTCGCGCCCTACGACACGCTGACGGTGAAGGAGCTGCCCGAGTGGCGCGAGCAGGAGGCCGTAACAATCTCCGGCGAGGTGCGTTTTCCGGGTGATTATCAGGTTCGCCGCGGCGAGACGCTGTACTCGGTGCTGCAGCGCGCGGGCGGCCTCACGGATCTCGCCTTCGCCGAGGGCGCCGTCTTCCTGCGCGAGGACCTGCGCGAGCGCGAGCAGCAACAGCTCGACCAGCTCGAGCATCGGCTGCGCCGCGACCTCGCGGTGATGGCGTTGCAGGGCGGCCCGCCCGGCGAGCCGCCGCGCAGCCCGCAGCTGGCCGATGATCTGCTCTCGCAGCTGCAGAGCGCGCGTGCGGTCGGGCGTCTCGTGATCGATCTGCCGGCGATCGTCTCCGGCGAAGAGCGCGGCTCCGCCGACATCCTGCTGAAGCCGGGCGATCGCCTGATCGTTCCGAAGGAATCGCAGGAAGTGACCGTGATCGGCGAGGTGCAGAACCCCACCTCGCACCGTCACGTCGAAGGCCTCTCACGCGACGAGTACGTCGAGCTGAGCGGCGGCTTCACCGAAGGCGCGGACAAGCGAAAGCTCTACGTCGTGCGCGCGAGCGGCAGCGTCGTCGCCAAGGACGGCGGCGCCTGGTTCGAGCTCGGCTCGCGCGAGATCCACCCCGGTGACACGATCGTCGTCCCCCTCGCCGCCAGCCGCATGCGCCCGATCACGCTCTGGACCGCCGCCACCCAGATCCTCTTCAACCTCGCGATCGCGGCCGCGGCCGTGAATTCGTTCTGATGCGCAGCGGACGCGCGCTCGTCGACGCGCTGCATCTCGGATCTGGGACCGCCCTCGCGCAGGCGATCAACTTCGTTTCGCTGCTGTGGATCAGCAGGCTCTACTCGCCCGAAGCCTTCGGCGCCTTTGCGATCTTCTCGTCGATCGCGTGGCTCGCGACCGTGGTCGCGA
>DASTOI010000365.1:0-6812 GCA_035762585.1 Myxococcota bacterium | reverse complement strand
TGTCACGCAGGGGGCGGACGGTATCGCGTTCTTTCATGCGTTCAGCTGAAAGAACGAGACCTCGCGCACACAAATCGCTCGCATTCTTTGTGAGCTAGAACACTTCCCGCTCGCCGCCGCGCAACCAAGAGCCGGAGATTGCATGTCGGGCCGACCGTTTCGAGTCCTCGGGATCCAGCAAATCGCCGTCGGGGGGCTCGACAAGGGCCGGCTGAGCAAGCTCTGGATCGACACGCTCGGCCTCACCCGAACCGGCGAATTCCGCAGCGAGCGCGAGAACGTGGACGAGGACATTGCCGTCGCGGGATCCGGGCCGCTGAAGGTCGAAGTCGACCTGATGCAGCCGCTCGACCCCGCGAAGAGCCCGAAGGTGCACGACCCGGCGCTGAACCACGTCGGCCTGTGGATCGACGATCTCCCCGCAGCGGTCGCGTGGCTCGAGCGCGCCGGCGTCCGCTTCACCCCGGGCGGGATCCGCAAGGGCGCGGCCGGATTCGACGTCTGCTTCATCCACCCGAAGGGGAGCGACGCGGCGCCGATCGGCGGCGAGGGCGTGCTGATCGAGCTGGTGCAGGCGCCGCCGGAGGTCGTGAGCGCGTTCGCGAAGCTCGCGGGTTGATCGGCCCGCGATCGGCGTTCCTAGGTGTTAGGCGGCCTTCGGCTGGATTAGCGTGCGCGCCGGAGGGCCTCGGGATGGCGGCACGCTTCGCTCGCATCGGCTCGACTTGGCTCGCGCTGGCCTTGCTCGCCGGCTGTGCGACCGGGCGCTACGCAGCCCCGCCGGCGCAGCAGAGCTACGACGTACGCAGCGACGAAGCGCTGATCGTGTTCATGCGCGTCTCGAGCTTCGGCGGCGCGATCTCGTCGTCGATCTTCGACGTGACCGGCGAGGGCGAGCAGATCGTCGGGATTCCCGGCCCGAACGAAAAGCTGGCCCACTATGCCGAGCCGGGACGCCGGCGCTTCATGGTGATCGCCGAGAACGCGGACTTCTTGGAGGCCGAGCTCGAGGCGGGCAAGGCCTACTACGCAGTGATCACGCCGCGCATCGGCGCATGGAAGGCGCGCTTTTCGCTGCATCCGTTCAAGCAGTCTCCGGTCGAGCCGGAGTTCGCGCTCGGCGGGCCGCAGCACCTGAAGTGGCTGGCCGAATGCAAGCTGATCGATACGCCGCCGTCGGCGGCGGAGTGGGCGGCGAACAACGCCGCCAGCATCCACGCGAAGCGCACGAGCTACGTCGAGAAGTGGAGCCAGAAGGGGTCCGAGGAGCTGCGTGCGCGCACGCTCGAGGCTGGCGACGGGCTCGCGAGCGCGCTTCCGTAGCGCGATGTCCGACCCCGCCGCGATTCGCCCGTTCAAGATCGAGGTGCCGGACGCCGCGCTCACGGATCTGCAGCGTCGCCTCGCGAGCACGCGCTGGCCCGATCAAATCGCTGGCACCGGCTGGGAGTACGGAACCGAGCTCGCGTACCTGCGCGAGCTCTGTGATTACTGGCGCACGCATTACGACTGGCGCGCGCAGGAAGCGGCGCTGAATCGCTGGCCGCAGTTCACGACCGACGTCGACGGCGAGCGGCTGCACTTCATCCACGCGAGGTCGAAGCACGCGGACGCGTTTCCGCTGCTGATCACGCACGGCTGGCCGGGATCGATCGTCGAGTTCCAGAAGATCCTGCCGCTACTGACGGATCCCACCGCGCACGGCGGCCGCGCGCAGGACGCGTTCCACGTGATCTGTCCGTCGATGCCGGGCTACGGCTTCTCCGGGCCGACGCACTCGCGCTGCTGGGATCCCGAGCGCATCGCGCGCGCCGAGATCGAGATCATGCACCGGCTCGGCTACGTGAAGTACGGCGCGCAGGGCGGCGACTGGGGCGCGATCGTCACGCCGTGGATCGCGAAGCTCGATCCGAAGCACTGCGCCGCCATTCACCTGAACATGCTGCTCGTGACGCCTCCGCCCGACGCGAAGCCGGACGCGCTCACCGAGGCGGAGCAGAAGCGGCTCGCGTACGGGGCGCAGTTCCAGAGCGAGGGCACGGGTTATCAGGCGATTCAAGGCACGAAGCCGCAGACGCTCGCGTACGGCCTCACCGATTCGCCGGCCGGCCTCGCGGGCTGGATCGTAGAGAAGTTCCGCGCGTGGGGCGACTGCCCGGGCGGCGACGTCGAGCGCGCGTTCACGAAGGACGAGCTGCTGACGAACATCTCGGTCTACTGGTTCACCGGCACGATCGGCTCGTCGACGCGGCTCTACTACGAGCAGCGCAAGAGCGCGAAGCTCGCGATCGCGGCCGGCAAGATCGCGACGCCGACCGCGTGCGCGGTCTTCCCGAAGGAGCTCTACAACGCGCCGCGCGCGTGGGCGGAGCACTTCTACGACATCCGCCAGTGGAGCGTGTTCGAGAGCGGCGGGCATTTCGCGGCCATGGAGCGGCCGAACGAAATGGCCGCGGACCTCAGGAAGTTCTTCGCGACGCTGCGCTGACCTAACGTCGCGCGGAGTCGACCCGAGGAGCCCGGCATATGCCCATCGAGAAGAAGACCACGTTCTGCCGCGTGTGCGAGCCCGCGTGCGGGCTCGTCGCGAGCGTCGAGGATGGAAAGCTCGTCGCGCTCGCGCCGGACAAGGCGCACCCGGTGACGCAGGGCTTCGCGTGTAACAAGGGCATCGCCGGGCTCGAGATCCATCGCGATCCCGATCGCGTCGACCGCCCGCTGAAGCGCGGCGACGACGGCGCGTTCGCGCCGCTCGCGTGGGACGACGCGCTGCGCGAGATCGCGGCGCGCCTGCGCCGCATCGCGGACGAGAGCGGCCCCGACGCGATCGCCGCCTACGTCGGCAATCCCAGCGGCTTCAACGCGCTCGCCGGCCCGGCGATCGGCTCGTTCTTCGGCCAGCTCGGCACGCGCCGCATGTTCAGCTCGGGCACGCAGGACTGCATGAACAAGTTCGCGGCGGCCGAGGAGGTGTTCGGCTCGGCGACGATCCATCCCGTCCCCGACATCGCGAACACGCACTACCTGCTGATCATCGGCGAGAACCCGCGCGTCTCGCACATGAGCTTCCTCTCGATCGCCGACCCCGTCGCCGAGATCAAGGCGGCGGTGAAGCGCGGCGCGGTCGTTCGCTACGTGAACCCGCGCCGGATCGAGCAGCCCGAGGCAGGCGCGGGCGAGGTCACCTGGATCAAGCCCGACACGGACGTCTACTTCCTCGCCGCGCTGATCCACGAGATCTTCGCCGCCGGGCTCGCCGCCGACGCGGCGCTGCGCGAGCACGGCAAGCGCGTCGACGAGCTGCGCAAGCTCGTCGCGCAGTATCCGGCGGAGCGCGCCGCGCGTGTTACGGGGATTGCGGCCGATGAGCTGCGCGCGATCGCGCGCGCGTTCGCGACGGCGCCGGCGGCCGCGGTGCACGCATCGACCGGGCTCAACATGGGCCGCCAGGGCACGCTCGGCTACTGGCTCGTGCAGATGCTCGCGCTCGTTACGGGCAACCTCGATCGGCGCGGCGGCAACCTCTACTCGTTCGGCTTCTATCCGGCGGCGAAGGCCGGCCGCGTCGCGCCGGGTCGCCCCGTCTTCTTCGACAGCCGTTACGGGAAGCTGCGGCGCATGCGCGGCCAGCTGCCCGCGAACCTGCTCGCGGACGAGATCCTCTCGGGCGAGCCGCGCATCCGCGCGCTGATCGTCGTCGCCGGCAACCCGCTGCTCTCGGTCGGCGGCGGCGAGCAGCTGCGCAAGGCGTTCGAGCAGCTCGATCTGCTCGTCGTGGTCGACCTCTACCGCAATGCGACCGGCGAGCTCGCGCACTACGTGCTGCCGACCACCGACATGTTCGAGCGGCCCGACATCAACCTGCTGGGGCTCGGCATGCAATACCGACCGTGGGTGCAATACACCGACGCGGTCGTGGCGCCGCAGGGCGAGCGCAAGAACGAGTGGTGGATCTTCGCGCGGCTCGAGCAGGAACTAGGGCTGAAGAGCGTGCTCGATGCCGGCCCCGAGCCCGATCTGTTCGGGCGCATCGACCACATGCTGAAGAGCCGCGGCCACTCGCTCGACGAAGTGCGCGAGAGCCCGCACGGCATCCAGTTCGGCGAGATCGAAGCGGGCCGCTTCTTCGACGAGTGGCTGCAGACGCCCGACAAGAGAGTCGACTGCTGCCCACCGCTGTTCGCCGAGGCCCTCGCCCGCTGCGAGACGATTTGCCGCGAGCTCGAAGCCGAGCGCGCGGACCAGCTGAAGCTGATCACGCGCCGCGATTCGTGGATGCACAACAGCTGGTACCACAACGTCGCGAGGCTGAAGCGCCCGGGGAGGCTCGAGAACCCGCTGCACATGAACCCGGACGATGCGCAGCGATTAGGGCTCGCCGACGGCGCGCGCGTCACCTGCCGCAGCGCGCACGGCGCCGTCGACGCGACGCTCGCGTACGACTCGGAGCTGATGCCCGGCGTCGTCTCGATGACGCACGGCTGGGGCCACGCCGGCAGCGGGATGCGCGTCGCAGCGAAGCATCCCGGCGTGAACGCGAACGCGCTGCTCCCGACCGGTCCCGGCAGCTACGAGCCGCTCAGCAATCAGGCGCACATGACCGGCATCCCCGTCGAAGTGAGCGCGGCTTCGGCATGACCCTCGCGCCGCACCCTTGGTCGCACGATTTCGCGTGGGCGCCGCCGCGCGGACCGTTCCGGCGCATCACGGAAGAGCAGGCGGCGCACTACGACGAGCACGGCTACGTCGCGCTCGAGGATGCGCTCGCGCCGGAGATGATTTCCGAGCTGATCGCGCTGCTCGATCCGCTCGAGGCGCGGGTCGACGCGCAGCTGCGCGCGCAGCCCGGGCAGCGCGCCTTCATCGCCGACGCGCGCGCGATCACGTTCACGGTGCACCCGGCCGCCCGCGACGCGCGGCTGCGCGAGCTGATCTCGTCGCGTCCGTTCGCCGAGCTCGCGCACGATCTGTTAGGCGCCGACGTGCGCCTCTACTGGGATCAAGCGGTCTACAAGAAGAGCGAGCGGCCGCGCACGTTCGGTTGGCACCAGGACAACGGCTACGGCTACGTCGAGCCGCAGGGCTATCTCACGCTCTGGATCGCGCTCACCGACGCGACGCGTGAGAACGGCTGCCTCGAGGTGCTGCCCGGCCTGCACAAGCTCGGGACGCTCGCGCACGCGAGCTCCGGCGATGGGATCTTCCTCGACCTGCCCGAGCCGCTGCCGCCCGAGCTGCCCGCGCCCGTCGCGCTGCCGCTACGCGCGGGCTCGCTCGTTGCGATGTCGTCGCTGCTGCCGCATCGCACGGGCCCGAACCGCACGCCGCACGTGCGCAAGGCCTATATCGTCCAGTGCTGCGTCGACGGAGCGGCGCGCTGCGTGGGCGACTCGCAAAGGCCTGCTCCCGATCGTCGCGAGCCGGTCGCTGAGCTACCCGATGCGGAGCAGTGGCGCCTCTCGCTCTGACGGCGCGGCAGCGCTACGACCAAAACTTCGCGCCCGGGAGAACGCACATGTCCTTGGCCATGAGTCGCGAGCAGCGCGAAGCCTTCCTCGCCGGCGTACACGTCGGCGTGATCTCGATTCCGGACGGCATGAACGGCCCGCTGACCGCGCCGATCTGGTACGGCTACGAGCCCGGCCGCGAGCTCTGGGTGATCACCGGCGCGAGCTCGCGCAAGGGCAAGCTGTTACGGAGCGGAGCGCGCGTCTCGCTCGTCGCGCAGAACGAGGCCGCGCCATACCAGTACGTGAGCGTCGAGGGTCCGGTGACGGCGATCGAGCCCGTGAAGGATCGCGAAGTGCTGCGCGTGCTCGCGCGCCGCTACCTCGGCAAGGAAGGCGGCGACGCGTACGTCGCGGCCACTGCGCAGAGCTACGAGCACGAGCCGAACGTGCTCGTGCGCATCCGCCCCGAGCGCTGGCTGACGGTCGACTACGCGAAGGTCTGGGGAAGCCTGACCGCGGGGAATTAGGCGGCGCCGCCCCCCCGCGCATGAGAAGATGCGCGCGGGAGAATTCGCGTGCCCTGGCTTCCCGCGTCCTGGCCCAAGCGCATCTCACTGTTCCTGATCGCGTTGTTCTTCATCAACGCCGGTATCAGCCACTTCACGAACGAAGCGTTCTTCGTGCGCATCGTTCCGCCGTGGCTGCCGAATCCGCTGCTGATGGTCCAGATCAGCGGCGTCGCGGAGATCGCGGGCGGCCTCGGGATCCTGGTTCCCCAGCTCCGCCGTGCGGCAGGGATCGGCCTGATCGCGCTGCTGATCGCCGTGTTCCCGGCGAACGTCCACATGGCAGTCCATCCCGAGCAGTTCGCCGACATCGCGACGCCCGGAATGCTCTACTTCCGTCTCCCGCTGCAGCTCGTCGCGCTCGTGTGGACGTGGTGGGCGACCAAGCCCGAAGCGGCGCTGGCGGTCGCATGAAGGCAGAGCGTTTCTTCACGCTCGTCTGGCGCGCGAATGGGTTGATTCTGCTCGCGCTCGGCGCCGCTGGAGTGCTGGGATTCGGAGCTGCGGTCTCCCTTTGGGCGATCGACGAGCTCCGGCACCGCGAGCCTCCGTCCCCGACTCACGTCGCTGGCAGGGACGTGACGCGCTGGAATTCGCGGCTCGGTTGGGTCGAGCAGATGGGCAAGACGACCGTGCTTCGCATCAGGCTCACCACCGATGAAGAGATCGAGGCCAGCCCAGCCGTCGCGATGAGCGGAGGGAGGAGCCGCTACTACGGCTTCACGACGCAGAACTTTCTCTATGTCGACCTCTCGAGCGGCGCGGCGCGTTGGCTGTTGACTGGAAACGACCAGAT
>DASTOI010000364.1:0-3715 GCA_035762585.1 Myxococcota bacterium | reverse complement strand
CCGAGGAAGAGGTTGCGAAGGCCACGGAGCGCGTGGTCGCCGCGGTGAGGAATGATTTCGCAGGCGAGCTCCGGTAAGCGGGGCGAGGAGATGGCCGTGACGAAGGCAGAGATCGTCGAGCAGATCTACGAGCGGGTGGGCTTCTCGAAGAAGGAATCTGCGGAGCTCGTCGAGCGCGTGTTCGACATCATCAAGGACACGCTCTCGGACGGGGAGAAGGTGAAGATCTCCGGCTTCGGCAACTTCGTCGTGCGAGAGAAGAACGCGCGGAAGGGAAGGAATCCGCAGACCGGCGAGGAGATTCGGCTCGCGGCTCGGCGGGTGCTGACGTTCAAGCCGAGTCTCGTGCTGAAGAACATTTTGAATGATCAGCCGCCTGGTACCGAGGATGACCTCGACGACTGAGGGCGGTGGTTTGCGCCTCGTTTCGTGACGCCGCCGCGCGGGCCGGCGGGGGCACGCTCCGCTCACCCGCGTGACCGCGTTGGATCGCGGCATGCGCCATTCGAGGACTCTGGCGCGCTGCGCTTCTAGTTTGAGCGCGGTCACGCCTGGGGCTTCGCTTCGCGACCCCCGCCTGCCCGCGCGGCTCCTTGCTCTGCGTCAGCGGCGCGTGGCAGGGAGGAGGGAGGGTGACGGGGCTGCGCCATCGAGGCGCAGCCCCGTCACTCTTCTTTTGCTGCGCGTTCGTCTGCTTCGTGATGACGGTGATGTGGCGGGCGTGTGATGTCTCCGACGGAAATGTCTCGCGCGCGTGATATAACGGCTTCGGATGCGGGGGAGGCGAGGATGGCGCGGCGCTCGGCACGCAAGGCGGCGAGTCGCACGGCGGCGGGTAGGGCCCTCGACAAGCGGTACTACCGGATTGGCGAGGTCGCCGAGCTGACGGGGATCAAGCCGTACGTGCTCCGTTACTGGGAGAGCGAGTTCCGCTGGATGACGCCCGCGAAGTCGCGCTCGAAGCAGCGCCTCTATCGCCCGCGCGACATCGAGATCGTCGAGCTGATCAAGCGGCTGCTCTACGCGGAGCGCTTCACGATCGAAGGCGCGAAGAAGAAACTGCGCGAGATCGGCGTCGAGAAGGCGCTCGACGCGCCGCAGCTCGATCTCGCGCTCGGCGGCGATCCGCGCGTGCAGCTGCAGCACATCAAGAAGGCGCTGCTCGAGGTGCGCGCGTCGCTGCTGGCCTGAAGCGCGCGGGACCGCGCGGGCGCAGTTAGGCTGCGCGCGTGGCGGACCTGTTGGACCGATTGCGCGCGCTCGAGCGAGAGACGGCGCCGCTGCTGGCGGACGCCGAGCGGCGTCGCGAGCTCGCCAGCGCGGCGATCGCCTACGCGGAGCGCCAGATCGCGGCGATCGAGCAGGCGCCGCCGGTTTCGCATGCGAAGGTCGACCTCTCGGAGCTCGCGCTCGGCGCCGAGCCGCTCGCGCTCGCGGACGTGATCGAGCGACTCGCGCGCAACGTCGACGCCGGCGGGCAGCAGCCGTCTTCGGGCCGCTTCTTCGCCTACCTGCCCGGCGGGAACCTCTACGAATCCGCGCTCGCGGATTTCCTGGCGGCGGTGGGCGGGCGCTACTCGGCGCGCGCGTACGTGGCGGCCGGCGCGGTGCGCATCGAGAACGAGGTGCTCGGCTGGCTCGCGCGCATGCTCGGGATGCCGGCCGCGTGCGCGGGCAATCTCACGTCGGGCGGGAGCCTCGCGAACCTCATCGCGCTCGTGACGGCGCGCGAGGCGGCGGGCGTGCGCGCCGCGGACGTGCCGCGCACGGTCGTCTATGCGACCGAGCAGGCGCACCACAGCCTCGCGAAGGGGCTGCGCATCGCGGGCCTCGGCGAGACGGTGCAGCGCCGCGTTGCGATGGACGCGCGCTACCGGATGGACGCGGCCGCGCTCGCGGCGCAGGTCGCCGCCGATCGCGCGCAGGGCCTCGCGCCGTGGCTGCTGCTTGCGAGCGCGGGCACGACCGAAGCCGGCGCGATCGACCCGCTCGGTGCGCTCGCCGAGATCGCGCAGCGCGAGAAGCTCTGGCTGCACGTCGACGCCGCGTACGGCGGGATGTTCGCGCTCACCGAAGAGGGCAAGCGCAAGCTCGCCGGCATCGAGCGCGCCGACTCGGTGGTCGTCGATCCGCACAAGGGGATGTTCCTGCCGTGGGGCATCGGCGCCGTGCTGTGCCGGCATCGCGCCGCGATGCACGCGGCGTTCTCGTTCGAGGCGAACTACATCGTCGAGCGCTCGTCGGCCGAGCAGGAGCTTTCGCCGATGGACGCCTCGCCCGAGCTCTCGCGGCCGTTCCGCGGGCTGCGCGTCTGGCTGCCGCTCGCGCTGTTAGGGACGCGGCCGTTCGCGGCGGCGCTCGAGGAGAAGCTGCTGCTCGCGCGCTGGGCGTACTCGGAGCTCGCTAAGACGCCGGGCTTCGAGCTCGGCCCCGAGCCCGACCTCTCAGTGTTCCTGTTCCGCCTCGCAGGCGCCGATGCCGCCGCGCGCGACGCGCGCACCCAGCGTCTCTACGAAGCGCTGCTCGCGGACGGCCGCGCCGCGTTCTCGCCGACCACGATCGCTGGCGAGCGCTGGCTGCGCATGGCGGTGCTCGGCGCGCGCACGCACCTGCGCGAGGTCGAGGACGCGCTCGCGGTCATCAGGGAAATCGCGGCGCGCGTGCGCTGAGCAGCAATTGGGGTCAGGCACGGATCGTCGTTTTTCAGCAATCCGTGCCTGACCCCAATTGCGGCCGGCTCGGCTGGTCCCCACGATGCGCCGATGGAGACCCTGTGGACCCGTTCGGAGTGACCTGCGACCCGCGCCTCTACGTGCCGCGCCTCGGCACCGAGGCCGCGCTCACCGCGCTGCGCGAAGGCCTCGCGCTCGGGCGCAGCGTCAGCGTGCTCTCCGGACCGCCCGGCCTCGGCAAGACGATGGTGCTGCAGGTGCTCGCTCGGCAGCTCGCCGGCACGCGCTGCGCGCTCGTGCCCTACGCCGCGCTCGGCATCGAGGAGCTCGCGCACTACGCGCTCGACTTGTTGGGGGAGCGCACCGAGCCCGCGCGCGCGACGATCGCGCTCGCCGCGAGCGCACGGCGCGGCACGCTGCTCACGCTGCTGATCGACGACGCCAGCGCACTCCCGATCCCGACCGCCCGCGCGCTGCGCGAGATCGTCGACTCGCTCCACGGCGCGCTCCGCGTCGTCGCCGCGATCGTCGACGACACGCGCGCCAGCGCCGTGATCGCCGCGCTCGGCGAGCACGTGCTGCACGTCCGCCTGCGCCACCCGCTCGCCCCGCGCGAAGTGCGCGACTACGTCCACGGCCGCATCGCCCGCGCCGGCGCCGCCTTCAGTCACCGCGTGCTCGGCCCAGAGACCATCGACCGCATCGCCGCCATCTCCGCCGGCGTGCCGCGCGTCGTCAACATGCTCGCGACCTGGCTGCTCGCCGACGACCAAATCTCCCGCAGCGGCCAGCACGGCGTCCTGTTCGACGGCTTCGAGCAGCTCGACGAGGCATGAGCGGGGGCGAGCAGCGCCCGGCCGCGCGGCCCAACGCACACTCGCGTCGACACCCGGAACCGAGCCGGCTACCCAATGCCTTCGGTCGGGCCGTGGCGCAGTCTGGTAGCGCACCTGAATGGGGTTCAGGGGGTCGCTGGTTCGAATCCAGTCGGCCCGACCATTAACGGTTCGCGGAAGAGATCGGGGCGGGCGCGTTACGCGCCG
>DASTOI010000363.1:0-2553 GCA_035762585.1 Myxococcota bacterium | reverse complement strand
TCGACCACGTCGGCGGCGTCCGGGCGGTGCTGCCGAACGGCTCGGCGGAGGGCGTGCGCATCGTCGCGCCACGCCGCTTCGTCGAGGAGGTGACGAGCGAGAACGTGCTCGCCGGCATCGCGATGGGCCGGCGCGCGACCTACCAGTTCGGCTTCGGGCTGCCGAACGGCGAGCGCGGCTACGTCGACACCGGCCTCGGCAAGCAGCCGGTCACGGGGACGCCCAGCTTCGCATTGCCGACCGACGAGATCGATCGCACGCCGCAGCCGATGACGATCGACGGCGTCGAATTCGTGTTCCAGTACGCGCCGGATTCGGAGGCGCCGGCCGAGCTCGCGTTCTATCTGCCCGCGCAGAGAGCGTATTGCGGCGCCGAGCTCGTGAGCCGCACGATGCACAACCTCTACACGCTGCGCGGCGCGAAGGTGCGCGATGCGCTGAAGTGGAGCGGCTACATCGACGACGCGATCTTCCGCTTCCCGGACGTCGAGCTCGTGTTCACGAGCCACAACTGGCCGGTGTTCGGGCACGAGCGCGCGCTCGCGTTCCTGAAAGGCCAGCGCGACACCTACCGCTTCATCCACGATCAGACGCTGCGGCTCGCGAACCAAGGCGCGACGCCGCGCGAGATCGCCGAGCAGCTCGAGCTGCCGCCTTCGCTGGCGCGCGCGTTCGCGAACCGCGGTTATTACGGAACGCTGCGCCACAACGCGAAGGCCGTCTACCAGTTCTACTTCGGCTGGTACGACGGGAACCCCGCGAACCTCGATCCGCTGCCGCCGGTGGAGCTCGGCAGGCGTACCGTCGAGGCGGTGGGCGGCGCGACAGCGTTGAAGGAGAAGGCGCGCGCGGCGATCGCGGCGGGCGACTACCGCTGGGCGGCGACGCTGCTCGATCATCTCGTGTTCGCCGACGATGGCGACGCCGAGGCGAAAGAGCTGCTCGCGAGCGCGTACGATCAGCTCGGTTATCAGGCCGAGTCGGGCGTGTGGCGCGCGGTCTACCTCACCGGCGCGAACGAGCTGCGCCACGGCATCGCTCCCAGCGCGGTCGATGCGCGCGCCGGCGCGGCCATTCTCGGCCGCATTCCGCTCGAGCTGTTCTTCACCGCGATGGCGACGCGTCTGAACGGCGCGAAGGCCGCCGAGCGCGATTCGCTGACGATCAACTTCGTGTTCACCGACGCCGGCGAGACGCACGTGCTGAACGTCGAGAACGCGGTTCTGCATCACTGGCGGCGCGAGGCCGACCCGAACGCGGCCGTCACCGTGAAGATCACGCGCGAGCTGTTCGTGAAGCTGATCACGGGCCAAGTGGGCGTGAAGGAGCTGGTGTTCTCGGAGGATCTCGACGTCGACGGCTCGCGCACGGAGCTGCTTTCGTTCTTCGGGCTGCTCGATTCGGTCGACGGCCGCTTCGCGATCGTGACTCCATAACGAACGAGACGGCGGTGCTGCTGAAGGGCGAGACGATCGAGGCGATTCGCGCAGGGCGAATCACGCTGCTCTTCCGGCGCTGGAAGACGCCGCGCGCGAAGGCGGGCGGCCGGAGCCGCGATGCGCGCGGCGTCGTCGAGGTCGTCGCGGTCGAGCGCGCGGGGCGCATTACGGAACGCGACGCACGCGCGGCGGGACACGCGTCGCTCGCCACGCTGCTTGAAGACCTCGCGCGCTACGCGCCCGAGGGCGGCGGCGAGCTCTATCGGATCGAAGTGCGCTGGGGCGGCGAGGATCCGCGCAGGGCGCTGCGCGCGCGCGCGAAGCTCGGCGCCGAGGAGCGTGCCGCGCTCGCGACGAAGCTCGCGCGCCTCGACGCGCGCAGCCCGGACGGCCCGTGGACGGCGCGCGTGTTAGGCGCGATCGCCGCTCAGCCCGGCGTCGTCTCCACGGTGCTCGCCGGGCAGCTCGGCCTCCCGCGCCCCGAATTCAAGCTGCGCGTCCGCAAGCTGAAGGAGCTCGGCCTCACCGAGAGCCTCGAGGTTGGCTACCGCATCTCGCCGCGCGGGCTCGCGGTGTTAGGGAATCGCGCGCAACGACGTTGGGCCGGACGCCGTTTCGCCAAATGAAGAGGCCGCCGCACGCGCGCGCGTGAGGCGGCCTCGGAGGTGACGCCGAGGCGGCGCTCGAGATCAGCCCATGAAGAATGCGTTCAGCTTGTTGCCGTCGAGATCGCGGAAGTAGCCGGCGTAGAAGCCATCGCCGCGCGGGCCGGCCGGGCCTTCGTCCTTGCCGCCGAGCTCGAGCGCCTTCTTGTAGACGGCGTCGACCTTCGCCTTGCTGTCGACGCGGATCGCGGCCATCACGCCGTTGCCGACGGTGGCCTTGTTCTTGTCGTACGGGTTCGTGATCGCGAGCCCGCACTGGTCCATCGACGTCCCCCACATGATGAAGGTGCCGAAGTCCATCAGGCGCTTCGCGCCGATCGAGCCGAGCAGCTCGTCGTAGAACCTCGCGGCGCGGGCGAGATCGTTGGTGCCGAGCGTGACGTAACCGACCATCGGGGGTCTCCTTTTCGGGTTGTCGAACGCCATCGGGCGGGAGCGCCAGGGTTAGC
>DASTOI010000362.1:0-5937 GCA_035762585.1 Myxococcota bacterium | reverse complement strand
CTCGCGGTCTTCAGCAACGCGATGCTGCGCGAGCTCCGGCCGGCGGGGATCCGCGTGACGCTCTGCATCGCCGGACGCACGAAGACGGAGTTCGGGATCGACTGGACTCCAGAGGAGAGCGCGCGTGGCTACAAAGTCTGGGGCGAGCAGGGCTACCTCTCACGCGTCTCTGGCGAGGGCTTCGTCGACCCCGACGAGTTCGCGCAGACGGTGCTCTACGTCGTCACGCGCCCGCGCGAGATGATGGTCGACGTGATCCAAGTACGCGCGCAGAAGTGAGAAGGCGTCCGGTGTGAAGGACCGAGTCGTTCTCATCACAGGCGGGAGCGACGGCATCGGGCGCGCGGCGGCAGCGCTGTTTGCCGCGCGCGGCGCCCGCGTCGTGATCGCCGCGCGCAACGAGGAGCGCGGCGAAGCCGCCGCGGCAGAGCTGCGCGCGTCTGGTGGCAACGCGACGTTCGTGCGCGCCGACGTCGCACGCGAGGCCGACGTCGAAGCGCTGGTCGCCCGCTGCGTCGCGCTCCACGGCCGGCTCGACTGTGCATTCAACAACGCGGGCGGCGAGCCGGGCGGCAAGTCGCGCTTCCACGAGCAGCGCGCCGAGCAGTGGACAGGAGTCGTGGACGTTCACCTCGGCGGAATCTTCTGGGCGATCAAGCACGAGATTCCCGCGCTGCTCGCGAGCGGCGGCGGCGCGATCGTGAACATGGCCTCGATGTATGGCCTCGGCGCGGACGGCGTCGCGTATCCCGCTTACGTCGCGAGCAAGCACGGCGCGATCGGGCTCACGCGCAGCGCGGCTCTCCAATACGCGCGGAAGAACATCCGCGTGAACGCGGTGTGTCCCGGCGTCGTGCGCACGCCGATGCTGGCGCGCTCGCTGGCGCTCGATCCCGCGCTCGAGGCGCGCTTCGTCGCGATGCACCCGATGCGCCGGCTCGCAGAGCCGGCGGAGGTGGCCGAGGCCGTCGTCTGGCTGTGCTCGGACGCCGCCTCGTTCGTCACCGGCATCGCGCTGCCCATCGACGGCGGCGCCACGGCGGCGCTGTGAGGAAGGCACGTTGATCACGCTCGACCAGATCCGCGCCGACCGCGCGGCGCTTCAACGGCGCTGGTACCGCGAGCGCATGTACACGCCGCGCACTTTCGCGGACGAGATGCGCGAGGGCGCGGCGCGCTTTCCGAACGCGCGCATGATCTTCCATTCCGGCGAGCATCCCGCCGAGGCGACGCTCGCGCAGATGCACGCGGATTCACTCCGGCTCGCGAGCGCGCTGCGAGCGATCGGTCTCGGGCCGGGCGATGTCGTCGCGATTCAGGTGCCCAACTGGCTGGAGGGCGCGCTCGTCTTCCA
The DNA here is from genome assembly GCA_035762585.1 of Myxococcota bacterium. Taxonomy (GTDB): domain Bacteria; phylum Myxococcota_A; class UBA9160; order UBA9160; family UBA6930; genus VGRF01. The sequence continues at coordinate 4,583 of DASTOI010000362.1, read as the reverse complement.
GGCCGCGATGCTGCTCGGCGTCGTCACGCTGCCGATCATCCACATCTACGGCCCGGCAGAGGTGAGCTTCATCCTGCGCCAATCGGGCGCGCGCGCGTTCATCTGCCCGGCGCGCTGGCGCCACATCGATTATCTCGCGCGGATCGCGCAGCTCGATCGCGGTGCGCTGCCGCGGCTCGAGCACGTCGTGGTGATCGGCGACGCCGCGCCTTCCGGCGGGCTCACGTGGGACGCGCTGCTCGCGCGCGCAACGCAGCGCTTCGAGCCACCGCGCGTCTCACCCGACGACGTGTGCATGCTCGTCTACACGTCCGGCACGACGGCCGACCCCAAGGGCGTGCAGCACACCCATAACAGCTTGCTCGCCGAGGTCCGCGCGATGCGCAGGACGCTCGATGCGGGCGCGTCCCAGCCAGGCACCGGGCTCGCCGCGTTTCCGGCCGGGCACATCGCGGGCGTGCTCGGGCTCGCGCGCCTCTATGTGCACGGCAGCTCGACCGTGCTGATGGATGCGTGGAACGCCGACGACGCCGCGGCGCTGATCGAGCGCCATCGGATCGCATCGAGCTCGGGCACGCCGTTCTTCCTGATCGGCCTGCTCGATGCCGCGGCGAAGGCCGCGCGCGACCTCCGCTGCCTCGACGGATACATGGTCGGCGCCGCGAGCGTTCCGCCCGCGTTGGTCGAGCGCGCCGAGCGCGCGGGCGTGCGCACATACCGTTCCTACGGCTCGAGCGAGCATCCGACGATTACGAGCGGCGCTCCGGACGAGCCGCTCGCGAAGCGCGCGACCACGGATGGCCGCGTCACCCCCAACAACGAGATCCGCATCGTCGACGACGAGGGCGACGATCTCCCTCGCGGCGTCGCGGGGGAGATCGTCAGCCGTGGTCCGGAGCTGTTCGTCGGCTACCGAGACGAGACGCTCGATCTCGAGAGCTTCCTGCCGGGCGGTTGGTTCCGGACCGGCGACGTCGGCGCCCTCGACGCGGAGGGCTACCTCGCAGTCACCGACCGCAAGAAGGACATCATCATCCGCGGCGGCGAGAACATCTCCTCGAAGGAAGTGGAGGACGTGCTCGCGCGGCACCCGGCCGTTGGTGAGGTCGCGGTCGTGGCCGCGCCGGACTCCCGTTACGGCGAGCGGGTGTGCGCGTTCGTGATCCTTCGCGCCGGTGTGTCGCTCGATCTCGCTGACGTGCAGAAGCACTTCGCGGCCGCGGGCGTCGCGCGGCAAAAGACGCCGGAGCGGCTCGAGCTCGTGCGCGAGCTGCCGCGCACGGCGAGCGGGAAGGTGAAGAAGTTCGAGCTACGGAAGGGGCTGAAGTGAGCGGAGAACACGAAGCGGACGGCGACCTGCTCGGCCCCGTCTCGCGCTTCTTCATCTCGCAGCGGCTTCGCCTTCACTACGTGGACTGGGGAAACCACGCAGCGCCGACGCTCGTGCTAGTGCACGGCGGCCGAGATCACGCGCGCTCGTGGGACTCGGTGGCGCGCGACCTGCGCCGCGACTGGCACGTGGTCGCGCCGGATCTGCGCGGGCACGGCGACAGCGCGTGGGCAGTCGGCAGCCTCTACCACATGGTCGAGTACGTGATCGACCTCGCGCAGCTGTTACGGGCGATCGGGCGCTTCCCGGTGACGCTCGTCGCGCACTCCCTCGGCTCGTCGATCTGCGCGCACTACGCCGCCGCGCATCCCGAGCACGTCGCGAGATTCGTCGCGATCGAGGGCATCGAGCCACCGCCGCGAATCCGCGAGTGGCTCGACGCGCTGACGCCGGTCGAGCGACTGCGCGGCGCGATCGAGGAGGCGCAGCAGCAGGCCGCGCGCGCGCCGCGCCGCTACGCGACGCTCGCCGACGCAGCGAAGCGCATGCAGGAGGAGAACGCGTTCCTCTCGCCCGAGCAGGCGCGCCACCTCACGGAGCACGGCGTCGCGCGCAACGAAGACGGCAGCTTCTCGTGGAAGTTCGACAACTACGCGCGCGGCCCGAAGCTCTTTCGCCCGGCGGATGACGAGCAGCGCGAGATCCGCCGCAGCGTGCGCTGTCCCGTGCTGATGATTCGCGGCACCGAGAGCGGCGTGCCGGATCCGGCGCTGAGCGGCGTGCTCGCGGATTTCCCCAATGCGCGCGCGGTCGCGGTCGATGGCGCCGGGCATTGGGTCCATCACGACCGGCTGCGCGAGACGCTGCGCCTGGTGCGCGGCTTCCTGGCCGAGTCGCAGTAGGAGACCGACTCAGGATGCGCGTTCACCGCACGCCGAGGGTCCAGCGCACGCGGAGGCCACTGTTCGACTTCGCTCGGCTCCGAAGACTCCGCCGCGCTGCGCGCTTCGCTTGCTGAGCGGCGCGGGAGAGCAATGCATGCGTTTCATGCTCCAGTACCCCGACACTCACGGCACCGACTCCGACATGCTCGATTGCGGATCGGTCGCGGAGATCGCGGTGGCCGCCGAGCGCGCCGGCTTCGACGGCCTCGCGTTCACCGAGCACCCAGCGCCCGGCGCGCGTTGGCTCGCGGCGGGCGGACACCAATCGCTCGATCCGTTCGTCGCGCTGGGCGGCGCCGCCACCGTCACGACGCGCATCCGGCTGCTCACGTACCTAACAGTTCTTCCGTATCGAAACCCGCTCCTGCTCGCGAAATCGGCGGCCACCGTCGACCGGCTCTCGAATGGGCGCTTCATCCTGGGCGCAGGCGCGGGCTACCTGAAGGGCGAGTTCGCCGCGCTGGGCGTCGACTTCGAAGAGCGCAACGCGCTCGTCGACGAAGCGCTCGACGTGCTGCCCCAACACTGGAGCGGCGAGCCGTTCGACTACGTCGGCAAGAACTTCTCCGCGCGTGGCGTCCAGGCGAGGCCGCGGCCCGCCCAGAGCCCGATCCCGATCTGGCTCGGCGGCAACTCGAAGCGCACGCTCCAGCGCGTGGCGGAACGTTGTCAGGGCTGGATGCCGCTCGTCGGCTCCGACGCGCTGTTCAAGACCACGCGAACCCCATCGCCCGGCGGGCCCGACGAGATCGCAGCGCGCATCGCCGAGCTGAAGCGCACCGCCGCACTGCGCGGTGCGACGCTCGACTTCGCGCTCGCCTACTCCGATCCCGCGCTCGCGAAGCCGCGCGCCGACGTGGAGCGCCATCGCGCGAACCTCGCTCGCCTCGCGGAGATCGGTGCGACGTGGACGATCGTGAGCCGGTCGGCGGCGTCGCGCGAAGAGACGCTCGAGTTCATCGCCGCGTTCGGAGAGACGTACGTCGGTCTCTGATGGGGAGCAATAACATGCTCGAGCAACCGGTGCGCTTCGAAAGGGACGGCCCCGTCGCCACGCTCACGATCTCGCGCCCCGACCGGCTCAACGCGATCAACGCGCAGGTGCTCGCGGACCTGCTCGCGGCCGTGCGCGAGATCGAGCGCGATGACGCGATCCGCGTGCTCATCCTCACCGGCGCGCCGCGGGCGGATGGGAGGCCGTGCTTCAGCGCGGGCGACGACCTGAAGGAGGGCGCGGCGGGCGAGGCGCCGGCGGGCAATCCGGGATTTCGGCTCACGAACGCGATCGACGAGCTGTGGAAGCCGTCGATTGCAGCGATCGACGGCGTCTGCACGACGGGCGCGCTCGAGCTCGCGCTCGCGTGCGACCTACGCGTCGCCGCGGAGACGGCCGAGATCAGCGACTGGCACTTGAAGCGATTAGGGTCCGGGCTCGGCGGCTGGGGCGCGAGCACGCGGCTCCCGCGGCTGGTGGGCCTCGCGAACGCGAAGGACCTGATTCTCACCGGCCGCGTGATCGACGGCCGTGAGGCGCTGCGCATCGGGCTCGCGAACCGCCTCGCCCCGGCCGGCAGAGCGCTCGAGGTCGCGCGCGAGATGGGGGAGGCGATCGCGGGGATGCGCGCCGAGGGCGTGCGACTCACGCAGGCGCATCTCTCGCGCACGATGGATCTCTCGAAGGAGGAGTCGCTCGGCTTCGCGAAGCAAGTGCGGGAGTGGATGGGCGGGCGCGGCTCGTTCGCCGACGCGGCGAGGGGTGCGCTCGCGCAGAAACGTGCGGTGAAGGGAGCGAGTCGCGAACGAAGCGAAAAGCTCGATGAGCCGTGACGCCGCGCTGGCGCGCCAGCTCCTGGACCTCCGCGTGCCCGTGCTGCAAGCGCCGATGTTCCGGGTGTCATCGGCGCGTCTCGCGGCCGCGTGCTCGCGCGCCGGCATGATCGGTGCGTTCCAGCTCGCGAACCCTGATTCGCTGGTGGAGCTCGAGCAGTGGCTCGGCGCGCTCGCGCGCGAGGAGGATGCGAGCCGGTCGACGGGGCAGGGCTTTGCGCCGTACTGCGTGAACGTGAACGCGAGCCCGTCGCTGCGTGGGGACTATTCGGACCGCGTCGCGCTCTGCGAGCGAGCACGAGTGCCCCTCGTGCTCTCGAGCACTGGCGATCCCACCGCGCTGGTCCCCCGCGTGCACGCCTGGGGCGGGCGCTTGATCCACGACGTCACCACGCTGCGCTTCGCGGAGAAGGCGATCGCTGCCAGCGCCGACGGGCTGATGCTCACGTGCGCGGGCGCGGGAGGCCACACGGGCGCACTCT
>DASTOI010000361.1:0-3562 GCA_035762585.1 Myxococcota bacterium | reverse complement strand
TCCGCCGCGCGCGTCGCCGCGCGCACCGCGCGCTCCTCCTCGAAGCTCTCCAGCGCGACGAGCTTGTAGCCCGCCCGCAACAACAACGAGAGCTCCTTGTCGACCGCGCGGCTCATTGCGAACCCCTGATCACTGCGCGTCCGCGGTGAGCCGCACGACTTCCTCGAACGTCGTCGCGCCCTCGGCGAGCTTGCGGATGGCGGCCTCGCGAAGAGTGGCCATGCCCTCGACACGCGCGGCGTAGGCGATCTCGTTCGCGTCCTTGCCTTCGGTGATCAGCTGGCGCACGCGGCGCTGCACGTCGAGCAGCTCGAACACGCCGGAGCGGCCGTAGAGGCCGGTGTGGCGGCACTTCGGGCAGCCCTCGCCCCAACGCACCTTCAGCTCGTCGCGACGCTCGACCGGCACCTTGAGCGCGAGCGCCTCGACTTGTTGGGGAGTGAGCGAGCCTTCGATGCCGCAGTCCGGGCAGACTTGGCGCACGAGCCGCTGCGCGAGCACGCCGCGCAGCACGCTCGAGAGCAGGAAGCGCTCGACGCCGAGCTCGACGAGGCGCGTGACGGCGCCGGCGGCATCGCGCGTGTGCACCGTGCTGAACACGAGGTGGCCGGTGAGCGCCGCTTGCACCGCCATGTGCGCGGTCTCGTTGTCGCGGATCTCGCCGACCATGATGATGTCGGGGTCTTGGCGCAGGATCGAGCGCAGCGCGCTCGCGAACGTCACGTCCACCTGGCGCTGCACCTGCACCTGGCAGAAGCGCGGGTCGATCATCTCGATCGGATCTTCGACCGTCGTGATGTTGAGCTCGGGCCCTGATAAGTACCGGAGCGTCGAATAGAGCGTCGTGGTCTTGCCCGAGCCGGTCGGGCCGGTGACGAGCACGAGCCCCGACGGCGATGTGATCCACTTCTCGTAGCGCTCGCGGTCGTCGGCGCCGAAGCCGAGATGCGCGAGGTCGGTCATCAGCGCCATCGGGTCGAACACGCGGATCACGATCTTCTCGCCGAACGCGCACGCGAGGCTCGAGACGCGCAGCTCGACCTCGCGGTCGCCGCGCAGCGTCTTGATGCGCCCGTCCTGCGGGCGGCGCCGCTCCGCAATGTCCATGCGCGCGAGCACCTTGATGCGCGACGCGACCGCCGCGTGCACCGTGATCGGCAGCCGTTCGATCTCGTGCAGGATGCCGTCGATGCGGAAGCGGATCACCGCGTCGGTGTCGCGCGGCTCCAAGTGGATGTCGCTCGCGCGCTGATCGAACGCGTAGTTCAAGAGGTAGTCGACCGCCGCGATCACGTGCTCGTCGTTGTTCGCCGCGAGCTCGTCATTGCTGCGCAGCTGCACGAGCTGGGTCAGCGCGGTCGCTGCCGCGCTGGTCGCGGAAGTCGCGGGCCCTAACTGCTCGGTCGCGCGCGTCACGCTCGAGCGGAAGCCGTAGACGCGGTCGATGATCTGGACGATGTCGCGCTTGCTGGCGACGACGTACGTCACCGGCACGCGCAGCAGCTGCTCGAGGTTCTCGCGCAGCGCGCCATCGAACGGATCGGTGAGCGCGATCGTCAGCGCATCGCCATTGCGCGCGACCGGGATCACCGCGTGCCGGCGCGCGAACGGGCGCGAGAGCGTGCGCGTCACCAGCTCGGGGTCGATCTTGACCGGGTCGATCTTCAGGTAGGGCGCGTCGGCGGCCGCGGCGACCGTCTCCGCGATCGCGTCCTCGTCGAGCGTGCGCTTTGGATTGCTCGTGTCGGCGAGCCTGAGAACCGCGACCAGCTCGGCCGGCGAAGCCTCGTAGCGCGCCGCCGCCTGCGAGCGCACCGAGCCGACGCGCTCCTTCAACACCTGGCTGCGCAGCGTGGTCGCGCGACCCGCGATCTCCTGCGCCTTCGCGGGCTCGAGCCGCTTCGCCTTCACGAGCAGATCGAGCAATTCCTCGAGCGCGAGCGGCGCGCGCGGTTCGTCGTTCTGGGGCTTCGCCATATGACGCGCCGTATCGGCGGCGCGCGCGACGCAATTGACGGTTGATTCGGACGCAAGCCGGCTCGTAACCTGCGTGCGCATGAGCACAAAACTCGAGTTCGGCGTCACCCTCCCGCAGATCAAACGAACCTGGGCCGAGGCGCGCGAAGCCGCGCTCGCGTTCGAGCGGCTGGGCTTCGATTCGCTCTGGGTCTGCGACCACCTGTACGGCGTGCCCTCGCCCGCGAACGGAATCCTCGAGGCGTGGACCGAGCTGACCGCGGTGGCCGCGATCACGGAGCGCGTGCAGCTCGGCACGCTCGTCACGCCGCCGTTCTTCCGGAACCCCGCGGTGCTCGCGAAGCAGATCGCGACGCTCGAGCAGGTCGCGCCGGGCCGCGCGTACCCGGGCTTCGGCGCCGGCTGGTTCCAAGCCGAGTTCGACGGCTACGGCTGCGCGTTCCCGAAGCTCGGCGAGCGGCTGCGCGCGCTCGACGAATCGCTCGCGATCATGACCGGGATGTGGACGCAGCCGAAGACGAGCTTCTCAGGGACTCATTACTCCGTGCACGACGTGATGTGCGAGCCGAAGCCGGCGAAGAAGCCGCGCGTGCTGGTCGGCGGCGGCGGCGAGCGAGTTCTCATGGGTATCGCCGCTAAGTACGCGGACACCTGGAACAACATGGCCGTGTTCCAGGGCCAGCTCGCGCAGAAGATCGACGCGCTGAAGCGGCGCTGCGACGAGGCGAAGCGCGACTTCGCGACGATCGCGATCTCGCAGCAGTGCACCGTCGTGATCGCCGAGAACGAGAGCGCCGCGAAAGAGGCGCTCGCGAAGGCGAGCAAGATCTACGGCGGCCACATGGGCGCGGCGCTCGAGAGCCACGGCATCTGGGGCACGCCCGAGCGTGTGATCGAGGGCATCGAGCGCCACGTGAAGCTCGGCTGCACCGGCTTCGTGATCGAGTTCTTCGGCCGCGACACGAAGGAGCCGGCCGCGCTATTCGCGGAGACGGTGCTGAAGGAGCTGCGCCGATGAGTCCGACTTCTCTCGCGTCGGGATTGCTGGTCTTCACGGGCTTCGCCCATGTGCTCGAGCATTGGCTGCGCAGCCAAGACAGCGGGATGTTGGTCGCGGGCATCGTCTACTTCGCGCTCGGCGTCTGGCTGCGCCGGCCGAGCACGCCGGCGCTGATCGCGAGCGCCGTGCTGCCAGCGCTGGGCGGGCTCGCGGGAACCCAACAACTCGTCGCCTCGGTCCGCTTCGACCCGATCCTCGCGGGCATGATCGCGATCGACGCCGTGGTCGTGGTGTGCTGCGTGATGGCATTGATGCGAGGGCGGCCCGCCGGCGCGAGCGCGTGAGCGACGGCCCGGAGGCCGTGCTCGCGTTCTGGTTCGCGGATGCGACGGCGAGCCCCGAGCGAGCCGCCGAGCGCATGCCGTTCTGGTTCGACGTAAACGAGGGCGTCGACCGCGAGATCCGCGAGCGCTTCGGCGCGCTGCTGGAGCGCGCCGGCGGCGGCGAGCTCGCGAGCTGGGAGGACGCCCCGCGCAGCGCGCTCGCGCTCGTGATCGTGCTCGATCAGTTCTCGCGCAACATGTT
>DASTOI010000360.1:0-2589 GCA_035762585.1 Myxococcota bacterium | reverse complement strand
GCGACGTTCGCCCTCGCGCTCTACCTCGCGGCGGCGTTCGCCGGCCAGCGCGAGCGCTCGCTGTTCCTGCCCGGTGAGACGAGCGCGGGACATCACCAGATCGAGCTGGCTTGCGAGAGCTGCCATTCGCGTTTCGGAGGTGCGCAAGCGCTTCAGGAGGCGTGTGTGAGGTGCCACGGTGAGCAGCTCGCGGCCGTGCACGACTCGCACCCGCGCACGAAGTTCACCGACCCGCGCAACGCGGATCGCGTCGCGCTGCTCGATGCGCGCCTCTGCGCGACCTGCCACGTCGAGCACCAGCCCGAGCGCACGCTCGCCGGCGGGCTCACTCTGCCGCGCGACTACTGCTTTCGCTGTCACGAGCAGATCGCGGAGGATCGCCCGAGCCACGCCGGCGCCGCGTTCGACAGCTGCGCGGCGGGCGGCTGCCACAACTTCCACGACAACCAAGCGCTCTACGAGGACTTCCTGCTCGCCCACCGCGGCGAGCCGGCGATCCGACCCGAGCCGCGCTTGCCCGCACGCCTCGCGCCGGCGAATCGCGAGAAGCTCTTGACCGCGAGCGAGCACGACGCGCCGGCGCGCGCCTCGGATGCGGGCGCGATCGCCGCGTGGGCGGGCTCGGCGCATGCGCACGGCGGCGTGAACTGCAGCCGATGCCATGGCAGCGGAGCGGGCTGGCGCGACGATCCGACGCTCGCTGCGTGCGACGAGTGTCACGAGCGCGAAGCCGAAGGCTTCCGCAGCGGCAAGCACGGCATGCGCATCGCCGCCGGACTCTCGCCGATGCGGCCCGCGCTCGCGCGCTTGCCGATGAAGCGCGACGCCGCACAGCGCGAGCTCGACTGCGGCGCATGTCATGGCGTCCACGAGACCGACACGCGCACGGCCGCTGCGGAAGCGTGCCTCGGCTGCCACGACGACGCGCACAGCCTCGCTTTTCAGGGCTCGCCGCACGCGGCGCTCTGGCGCGCGGAGCTGCGCGGCGAGTCGCCGCCGGGCAGCGGCGTCTCGTGCGCCTCGTGTCACATGCCGCGCCGCGCTCTCGCCGGCGGGGCGGTCGCGGCCCACCACGACCAGAACGCGAACCTGCGCCCCAACGAGAAGATGGTGCGCTCGGTGTGCCTCGCGTGTCACGGGCTGGGCTTCACGCTCGACGCGCTCGCCGACGACGCGCTCGTGCGGCGCAACTTTGCCGGCGCTCCGGCGCGAGCGGTCGAGAGCATCGCTTGGGCCGAGGAGCGCGAGAGAGCGGGTCGCGAATCCGCGAGGAGAGAGCCGTGAGGAGAGTCGATCGATCGAAATGCTGGGTGGCGGGCGCACTTGCGCTGCTCGCGCTCGCGTGCGGCGAAGCCGCGCCGCCGGCGGCCGCGGGCATCGAGCCCAAGCTGATGGCGGACGCGCTGCACGCGGTGATGGAGTCGGACCGCATCGTCTACACGAAGAACGTCGTGAATCGCCTGCAGAACGATCTCGGCGTGATCAAGGCGAGCGAGCACTGGCAAGACGATCAGGCGCTGCCGCTGCCGGCGCAGATGTTTCGCATGGGCTCCGAGCTCGCCGCCGCGAAGGATCTCGGCTTCACCTACGCGCTGCTCTCGATGTGGCCCGTCAACAAGCAGAACGCGCCGCGCACCGAGGTCGAGAAGGCCGGCCTGCAGTTCGTGATCGACAACCCCGGACAGAATTATTACGCCGACGAAGAGCTCGGCGGGCAGAAGTACTTCACCGCGGTCTATCCGGACGTCGCGGTCGCGCCCGCGTGCGTGTCCTGCCACAACGGCCACGCCGATTCGCCGCGCAAGGACTTCGAGCTGAACGACGTGATGGGCGGCGTGGTCGTGCGCATTCGCGCGGGCGGCTGAGTCCGCCCGCAGTGCCGCGCGAGCCGCGGCCGAGGAGAGACGATGACGTTCGAGGAGATCGAAGCGGTCGAACGGACATGGGGACGCGTCGCCGCGACGCCCGACGCCGCCGCACAGCTCTTCTACGCGAACCTGTTCGCGGCGTATCCGGAGCTGCGCCCGCTCTTTCGCGGCGAGCTGCACGAGCAGGGCAAGAAGCTGATGCAGACGCTGGCGCTCGCGGTCGGAAGCCTGCGCCGGCCCGACGCGATTCGCGAGCCGGTCGCGCGGCTCGGCGCGCGTCACGTCGCGTACGGCGTGCGCCGCGAGCACTACCCGCTCGTCGGCGCGACGCTGATCGGGACGCTGCGCGAGGCGCTCGGCGCGGAGCTGACGCCCGAGGCCGAGAAGGCGTGGCAGGCCGCGATCGCGCTGCTCGCCGGCTGGATGATTCAGGGCGCCGAGGCCGAGAGCGCCTGAGCGGGGAGCGGGGCAGCGCCTAATCGCCGTCGGCCTCGCCGCTCGGCATCGCGACGAGATCGGCGCTCAGCCCCTGCGCGCGCAGCTTCGCGAGCGCCTCGATCGCGTCGAACGGATTCCGGTAGGGCGCGAGCACGACGTCGAAGCGCTCGGCGTCGTCCCACTCCCACGCGACGATGCGCGGGTGACGCTTCCCCACCTTGCCGAGCTCGGCGACGAGCGCTTCCGCGTCCGCGCGCGTCGTGCGCGTCGCGACGCGCAGCCC
>DASTOI010000359.1:0-2029 GCA_035762585.1 Myxococcota bacterium | reverse complement strand
CCGGAACTTGAACTCCGTCGCCCCGCCAGGACACGGCCTGGTAATCGGCGCTCGCCTCGGTTCCGCGACGCATGGCGTGGTGGGCTTGGGCGTCGTCAGCGCGCCGACGCTCCGCGATGCGCTCGAGCTTCTCGTCCGCTACGGGCACGTCCGCGACCCGAGCTTCGGCTGGCAGCTCCGGAAGGTCGGGCGTCAGATTCGCATCGAGCTCCACGAGCGCATCGATCTGCTCGACGAGGAGCGCCTGCCCGAGATCGAGACGTTCCTGCTCAGCCTGCAGGCGTTCATCGAGTCGATCCTCGGACGCAAGGTCGAGGAAACGAAGGTGGAGGTTTCGGCGCGCCCCTCCCATGCGGACCTGTATGGGCGTTACTTCTCAGGGAGCGTGAGCTTCGGCACCGGAGTGAACGCGCTCGTGATCCCCGAATCGTGGCTGGATCACGCGTCCCCGTTCGCCGATCCCGCGCTGCACCGAGTCTCCGTCCAGAGCCTCGAGGCGATGGCCGAGCGCCTGAAGGGCAGGCGATACACCGCGGCGCTCGTCGAGGAGCTCATGGCCTCAGGCGGGCGGGGCGGGCGGCCCCTCGAAGAGGTCGCGCGGCGGCTCGCAGTCTCTAAGCGTACGCTGATCCGGCGGCTCGGAGAAGCCGGCACGACCTATCGCGAGCTCCGCGATGCCCATCGACGCAAGCTCGCGATCAAGCTTCTCTCCGACACCTCCCTGACGGCGGGCGAGATCGCTCATCGCCTGGGCTACGAGGACGCTTCGAACTTCGGAAAGGCGTGTCACCGCTGGTTCGGGCTGTCTCCGGGCGCGCTGCGAGAGCGGATGCGCGAGCCGCCGCGCAAGCGTGCTCGACGAGGGCACACGCCGCTCGGCGGCTGAGCCGGCTTCGCTCACGCCTCCAGCGCGCGCCCTAACGCCTCACCGATCTCTTCGATCGGCACGACCTCGAGCTTCTCCAGCACCTCCTGCGGCACCTCGACGAGGTCCTTCGTGTTGCGCCGCGGGATCAGCACGGTCGTGACGCCTGCGCGCTGAGCGGCGAGCAGCTTCTGCTTGATGCCGCCCACGGGCAGCACCTTCCCTCGCAGGGAGATCTCGCCCGTCATCGCGACATGGCCGTGCGCGCGCTTGCCGGAGAGCGCCGACACGATCGCGGTGACGAGCGCGACGCCCGCGCTCGGGCCGTCCTTCGGCACTGCGCCTGCCGGAACGTGCAGGTGAACCTCTGCGCTCGAGAGCGGCCGCGCACTGAGGCCCAGCGCATCCGCATTCGCGCGCACCCATGAGAGCGCGGCCTCGGCCGACTCCTTCATCACTTCGCCGAGCTGGCCGGTGAGGCGGAGCCGCACGCCTTCGCCGCCGGGTGTGACGGCCGCCTCGATGAACAGGATGTCGCCGCCGTGATTCGTCGCCGCGAGCCCGACCACGACTCCCGCCTGCTCGGTGCGCTCCGCGACCTCCGGAAGATGGGGCGGCGCGCCGAGCGCCTCGCCGGCGAACGCAGCGTCGACGCGCAGCGGCACCACGTTTGCGTCCCCAGCGATCTTCGCGGCGACCTTGCGGAACAGCGTCGCGATCAGGCGGTCGAGATTGCGCACGCCGGCCTCGCGCGTGTACTCGCCGACGACGCGCGCGATCGCGTCCTCGGTGATCACGACTTGCTCCGCGGTGAGCCCGTGCGCCTCGCGCTGCTTCGGGATCAGGTGCTGCGCGGCGATCGCGAGCTTCTCGTTCTCCGTGTAGCCGGCGAGCTCGATCACCTCCATCCGGTCGAGCAGCGCGGGCGGAATCGTCGCGAGCGTGTTCGCGGTCGCGATGAACAGCACGCGCGAGAGATCGAACGGCACCTCGAGGTAGTGGTCGCTGAAGGTCGAGTTCTGCTCGGGGTCGAGCACCTCGAGCAGCGCGGACGAGGGGTCGCCGCGGAAGTCGGCGCCGAGCGTGTCGACCTCGTCGAGCAGGAAGACCGGGGTGCGCGAGGCCGCGCGGCGCAGGCTCTGCAGGATGCGCCCCGGCATCGCG
>DASTOI010000358.1:0-7445 GCA_035762585.1 Myxococcota bacterium | reverse complement strand
GCTCGCGCACGTTGCCGGGCCACGGGTAGGCGCTGAGTGCGGCGAGGCCCGCCTCCGAGAGCGGCTTCGGCGTCTTCTTGTACTCGCGCGCGAACTTCTGCATGAAGTGCTCGATCAGGAACGGAATCGCGGCGCCGCGCTCGCGCAGCGGCGGCAGCGTCACCGTCACGACGTTCAGCCGGTAGAACAGGTCCTCGCGAAACTGCTGCTGCGTGACGGCCTCTTCGAGGTTGCGGTTGGTCGCCGCGAGCACGCGCGTGTCGACCTGCACGTCGCGCTCGCCGCCGAGCCGCGAGAACTCGCCGTCCTGCAGCACCTGTAACAACTTGGCCTGCAGCGCCGGGCTCATCTCGGCGATCTCGTCCAGGAAGATCGTGCCGCCGTTCGCGAACTCGAACTTGCCGAGCTTGCGCTTCTGCGCGCCGGTGAATGCGCCCTTCTCGAAGCCGAACAGCTCGCTCTCGAGCAGCTCGGAGGGCAGCGCCGCGCAGTTCACCTTGACGAACGGCTTGTCGCGGCGGCTCGAGAGCCGATGCAGCGTACGCGCGACGAGCTCCTTGCCGGTGCCGCTCTCGCCGCGGATCAGCACGGTGATGTCGGTGTCGGCCACCTGCTCGATCGTCTCGCGCACCTCGCGCATGCGGCCGTCGTCCGAGCCGAGCAAGAGATCGCCGGAGCCACCGCCCTGCCCGCGCAGCTCCTCCACTTCCTTGCGCAGCGCGCGCGTCTCGAGCGCCTTCTGGAACGCGAGCTGGAGCTCCTCGACCTCGAACGGCTTGCGCAGGAAGTCCGCGGCCCCGAGCTGCATCGCCTCGACGATCGTGCGGGCGTGGCCGTGGCCCGAGATCATCACGACCGGCACGTCGGGCAGGCGCTTCTTCAGCCGCCGCAGCGTCTCGAGCCCGTCCATCCCTTCGAGCACGACGTCGAGCGTGACGAGGTCTGGCCGCGATTCGCCGAGGCCCTCGAGCGCCTCCTCTCCGCTCGCGGCGGTGAAGACGGTGTGACCCGAGCGAGCCAGCAGCGCCGCGAGGTACTCCCGCACGCCGAGGTCGTCGTCGATGATCAGCAGCCGGAACGGACCGGTCACCCGAAACTCCCGAAAAAGCGCCCAGTTGCGGGCACGCCACGGGGTAAGTGCGCGTTCGGCGCAAAACGGAACGGAAGAATTTTTCCCAGTCGGCGCTTTCGGCCCGTTGGGCCCGCAACCGTAGGCGTGAGAAAAAATCTTCTCTCGTCCGAAGTCGTGGAGTCAGTTAGGAATTGCCGTTCCATTCCTTCACTGGGCGTCTCGGGCGTCCGATTCAGACGACCTTCCTCGCGGGGACACACGGGTCTAAGAGGGGCCTCTAAGAGATAGGGCCCCCACGGGGCGCAGTTTTGGGCCGCCCCGTTTCAGCAGTCACGGGAACTAACCGGATCGAGGTCGCGGCGGGTGACACACAGCCAGAGACGCTTCCGGATCGTCGCCGTGGCCGGCGCGCGGCCGAACTTCATGAAAGTCGCGCCGTTGCTGCGCGCGTTCGCCGCGAGCGGCCGCTTCGATTCGTTCCTCGTGCACACCGGCCAGCACTACGACGAGTCGATGTCCGAGAGCTTCTTTCGCGAGCTCGGCATCGCGAAGCCGGACGTGAACCTCGGCGTCGGCTCCGGCACGCACGCGGCGATGACGGCCGACGTGCTGCGCCAGATCGAGCCGATCCTGGTCGAGCAGAAGCCCGATGCGCTGATCGTCGTCGGCGACGTGAACTCGACGATCGCGGCCGCGCTCGCCGCCTCGAAGCTCGGCGTCCGCATCGCGCATGTGGAGGCGGGCCTGCGTTCGGGCGATCGCTCGATGCCCGAAGAGATCAACCGCGTGCTGACCGACGCGATCTCGGACTTTCTATTCGTCACCGAGCCGGCCGGCCGGGAAAATTTGCTGCGCGAGGGCGTCTCGGACGCGCGCATCCACCTCGTCGGCAACGTGATGATCGACACGCTCGTCGCGAACCTCGCGCGCGCGCGCGAGCAGCAGACGCTCGCGCGGCTCGGCCTCACCGCCGGCGAGTACGCGGCGCTCACGCTGCACCGCCCGGCGAACGTCGACGACGCCGCCCAGCTCGAGGCGCTCTTCGCGGTATTCGAGGAGCTGCACCGCGAGCTGCCCGTCGTGTTCCCGGTCCACCCGCGTACGCGCGCCGCGATCGAGAAGAAGCTCGGCGGCCGCTCGCCGCGCGTGATGGCGACCGACCCGCTCGGCTACCTCGACTTCCTCGCGCTGATGGCCGACGCGCGCTTCGTGCTGACGGACTCGGGTGGCGTGCAGGAGGAGACCACGGCGCTCGGCGTACCGTGCCTAACGCTCCGTAACAACACGGAGCGCCCGATCACGATCAGCGAGGGGACGAACACGCTCGCCGGCACCGATCCGGTCGCGATTCGCGACGAGCTGAAGAAGCTGCGCGCGGGCGAGACCAAGCGCGGCCGCGTGCCGGCGCTATGGGACGGACACGCCGCCGAGCGCATCGCGCGCGTGCTCGCGAACGAGCTGGAGCGCGCATGAAGGATCGCCACCAGCAACGCCGTCGCGGCGCTCCCCGACGCGCTCTCGACGCGCCGACCTAGGCCGGCTCGGAGGGGCCCGAGCCCGTGCGCATCCTGTTCCTCACGCACTACTACCCACCGGAGGTGAACGCTCCGGCGAACCGCGTGCACGAGCACGCGCGCGCGTGGGTCAACCGGGGCCACGAGGTGACGGTGATTACGGGCGTCCCGAATCACCCGCGCGGCGAGCTGTTCGCGGGCTACCAAAACCGCTGGCTGCAAGAAGAGCGCATCGACGGCGTGCGCGTGCTGCGCACCTGGATGTACGTCACCGCGAACGAAGGCTTCGTGCGCCGCACCGCGAACTACGTCGCGTTCATGCTGACCGCGATCCTCGCCTCGTTCCGCGCGGAGCGCCCCGACGTGGTCGTCGCCACCTCGCCGCAATTCTTCTGCGGCATCGCCGGCGCGGTGGTCGGCGCGCTGAAACGCCGCCCGTTCGTGCTCGAGGTGCGCGACCTCTGGCCCGAGTCGATCGTCGCGCTCGGCCAGCTGCGGCGCGGCTCGCTGCCCGCGCGGCTGCTCGAGCGCGTCGAGCGCTGGCTCTACCGCCGCGCGCGCGGCGTGGTCGTCGTGACGCGAGCGTTCGCGCGCCACATCGCGCGCGCCGGCGTGCCGGAGCGCAACATCGCGCTCGTCTACAACGGGATCGACGGCGACATGTGGCGCCCGCGCACGGCATCGCCGGCGCTGCTCGCGAGGCACGGCATCGGCGGCGAATTCCGCGTCGGCTACGTCGGCACGCTCGGCCTCGCGCATGGCCTGATGACCGTGCTCGAGGCCGCGCAGAAGCTCGCCGATCCGAGCGTCCACTTCGTGTTCGTCGGCGACGGCGCCGACCGCGCGCGCGTCGAGCAAGAGGCGAAGCAGCGCGGCCTCGCGAACGTGCACTTCACCGGCTTGCTGCCGCGCAGCGAAGTTCCCGACTGGCTCGCCTCGCTCGACGTGCTGCTCGTGATGCTCCGCGACCTGCCCGTGTTCGAGACCGTAATTCCTTCGAAGCTGTTCGAGTTCGCTGCGATGGAGCGCCCGGTGATCCTCTCCGCGCCGCACGGCGAAGTGCGCGAGATGGTCGAGAGCGCGGGCGCCGGCGTCGCAATCGACGCCGAGGACGCCGCGCAGCTCGCGAGCGCGATCGACGCGCTGCGCCGCGAGCCCGAGCGCGCCCGCGCGCTCGGCGCGCGCGCGCGTGCGTGGGCCGAGAGCGGCTTCCGCCGTGAAGTGCAGGCGCAGCACATGGTCCGCTTCTTCGAGGAGTGTGCGGCGTGAACCCGATCTACGAAGCGCTGCCGGTGTTCGGCCAGAACATCGCGTGCTCGGCGGCGGGGTGGTTCCGCCAGCAGCAGCGCTTCACGCGGCACTTCTGGCGCACGCTCGAGCGCTGGGAAGAAACGCTCTTCGCCGACGACCACACGCTGCGTGCGACCCAGGCGCACCGGCTCGCGCCGTTGATCGAGCACGCGCGAACACAGACACGCCACTACGCGGGAATTCCGCCGATGCCGCGGCATCACGACCCGGAGCGCGCGATCGAGCTGGCTTTCGCGCAGATCGAGCCGCTCGAGAAGGCCGTCTACCGCGCGCGGCCGGAGGCGTTCCTCGCGCGCGACATCCTTCCCCATCGACTGATTCGCGGGCAGACGAGCGGCACGACGGGAACTGCGCTCCGGCTCTGGTGCACGCGCGAAACGCTCGCGGAGGAGTACGCGAGCGTGTGGCGGATGCGGCGCCAGCTCGGTCTCACGCCGCGCGATCCGCACCTCACTTTCGGCGGGCGCATGGTGGTGCCCTTCCGCACGCAAGAGCCGCCGTTCTGGCGCTGGGACGCGAGCACCGATCAGACGCTGTTCTCGCTCTACCACATGAGCGAGCGAAACCTTCCGGCCTACGTCGATGCGATTCACGCGAGTCGAGCCGATTACGTGCAGGGCTATCCGTCCTCGCTCCACCTAATGGCTCGCGCGCTCCTGCAGGCGGGGCGCCCGATCGCGCCGGGCCGGCTCCGCGCGGTGTTCACGTCCTCCGAATCGCTGCTTGCGTTCCAGCGCGAGAAGATCGAAGCCGCATTCGGAGCGCACGTCTACGACCGCTACGGCACGAGCGAGTTCGTGGTCTCGATGACCGCCTGTCCTGCGCAGCGACTGCACGCCGACCCGGAGTACTGCATCGTCGAAGTCGAGCCGGTCGAGGAGACCGCCGAATACGTGCGCGGCCCGCTGCTCGTGACCGGGCTCGCCAACTTCGCGACGCCGTTCCTGCGCTACCGGATCGGCGACGTCGGGACGCGGCTCAAGAAGCCGTGCGAATGCGGGCGCGCCGGCGACGTGTTCGAGAGCATCGACGGCCGCATCGAGGACTACCTCGCGACGCCGGACGGGCGGCTCGTCGGCCGCGTCGACCACATCTTCAAGGAGCAGCCCGCCGTCGCCGAAGCGCAGATCGTGCAGACGCACCCGGGCGAGGTGACGCTGCACGTCGTTCCCACTGCGGCCTGGACGATGCGTGAGGAGGAGTCGCTGACGCGCGCCTTCCGCGCGCGGCTCGGCAACGAGATCGCGATCTCGATCAAGCTCACCGACGCGATCCCGCGCGAGCCGAACGGAAAGTTCCGGCTCGTGAAGTCGTACGTCGGCAAGCTGTCCGGCGAGGAGCGCGGGCGATGATCCGCGTCGGGCTGGCGCGCACGCGCGCGAGTTATCAGGGGCTGCGCGCGCCGTGGCATCCGGGCCATGTGTACCCAGAGCTCGCGGCGCTGCTCGGCGAGACCGCGACTCAAGGCGACGCGAACCCCGCCTACGCCGCGGTTCGAGCGGCGCTCGCAGCGCTCGGGCTCGACGCTGCGCGCTTCGGAACGCCCGAGTGGAATCCGCTCGGCGGGCTCGCACCGCAGGGCGGCTGCGTCGTGCTGAAGCCGAACTTCATCCGCCACTGGAATCCGCAGGCGGGCCAGAGCGTCGAGAGCGTGATCACGCACGGCGCGGTGATCCGCGCCGCGCTCGACTACGCCGCGCTCGCGGTCGGCCCTTCGGGCTCAGTCGTGCTCGCCGAGGCGCCGCAGCAGGACTGCGATTGGGAGAGCGTGAGCCGTCTCGCGGGCTTGCCGGAGATGCTCCAGCTGTACGGCGATGCGTTGGGCCGAGACTTTCGCGCGATCGATCTCCGGCGCGAAGCGGTGCAGACGGCGGACGGCGTGATCGTCGCCCGCAAGCCGCTTCCGGGCGATCCGCTCGGCTACCGCGCGGTCGACCTCGGGCGCACGAGCTTCTTCGAGGGCTCGGGCCTCGATCCGAACGCGATGCGCGGCGCGGACTACGACCCCGCGGTGACCGGCGAGCAGCATCGCGCCGGACGAAACGCGTACCTGCTTTCGGAGACCGTGCTCCGTGCCGATCTGGTCGTGAACCTCCCGAAGCTGAAGACGCACAAGAAGACCGGCGTGACGCTCGCGCTCAAGAACCTGGTCGGCATCAACGGCGACAAGAACTGGCTGCCGCATCACACGGTCGGGCGCGAGGGCGACGAGTTCCCGGGCGGGGCGTGGATCGATCGCCTGCGCAGCCGCGCGGTCGAGCACGCGCGCGGGCTGCTCGCGAAGGGGCGCGCGGTCGGCGCGATTCGAGCGCTGCGCCGCGCCGAGAACGCGGCGCGCGGAGACGCCTTCATTCGCAGCGGGAACTGGCACGGAAATCGGACGACCTGGCGCATGGTGTGCGACCTGAACCGCGCGTTCTATTACAGCGATGCGTCGAAGCTGCGGCTCGACGCGCCGCAGCCCGTTCGCCGAGTTCTCACTGTGCTCGACGGGATCGTGGCGGGCGAAGGAGAGGGCCCGCTCGCGCCGACCGATCGCCCGCTCGGCGCGATCCTCGCGGCAGAAGACCCGATCGCGCTCGATCTCGCGGCGCTCGCGCTGATGGGCTTCGACTGGGAGCGCGTGCCGAAGGTCCGGGAACTGATGGCGAGTGCGGAGCCACGGATCACGAGAGTGCGAGAACCGAACGATGTGCGCGTCTTCGAGGCGGTAACCGACCGTCCCACACTGCGCGAGCTCGGACCCGACGAGGTCCCTTGCGACGGTCCGTTCACCGCCCACTCAGGCTGGCGCGGCCACATCGAGAAGGTGGGCGCGCGATGAGCCGGGATCCGATCGAGACCTGGTACCCCGAATCTCGCTTCGGCGGGTTCACAGACTACGACGGGACGCTCCTCTTCTATTCGCGAATTCGCTCGCTCTTGGCCGCGGACAGCGTCGTCCTGGACGCCGGCTGCGGCCGCGGCGTTCACGGCAACGATTCGGTGGCGTACCGGAGAGATCTTCGGAATTTGCGCGGAGTCGCGCGTCGAGTGATCGGAATCGATGTCGAGCCGAGCGGGTCTGAGAATCCGTTCCTGGACGAGTTCCACGAGATCGCTGCGGATGGAAAGTTCCCGGTTGCGGACGGCACTTGCGACCTCGTCTACTCCGATTGGGTTCTGGAGCACGTGCGAAACCCGGAGCTGTTCTTTTCCGAGTGCGCCCGTGTCTTGAAGAAGGACGGTGTCCTCGCACTCCGGACGGCGAACGCCCTCGGCTACGTCGCGTTGCTGGCTCGGCTGATTCCGCGGCGCTTTCACGTTCGAATCCTGTCGCGGGCGCAGAACGTGCGCAGCGCTCAGGACATGTTCCCGCCCGTCTATGCGTGCAACAGCCGCAGAGCGCTCAGGGCCGCGCTCGCGCGCGCGGGCTTCGATGGCGTCGTCTACACGCGCGACGCGGAGCCCCGCTATTTCCTGTTCTCCCGTTTGTTGTATGCGTTCGCCGTATTCCATCAACGGTTTTCGCCGCCGATGTTTCGGCTCTCGTTAGTCGCCTTCGCGCG
>DASTOI010000357.1:0-7078 GCA_035762585.1 Myxococcota bacterium | reverse complement strand
CCTGCGCGACTGCCTCGTCGGGCGTCACGCTCACGACGCGCGCGAGCTGCGGCGAGGCGACGAGCGCCGCCGAAAGGTCGGCGAGCATCGCGAGCGTGAGCTCGTCCGCGTGCTCGCCGAGCGCGCCGCGCAGCCGCGACTTCGTCGCGCCGAGCCGCTTCACCGGGACGAGCGCGAGGCTCACGCGCGCGGCCGGCCGCGCCGGATCTCGTCCGCGAGCGCGAGGCACGTGCGCGCGAGCGCCTCCGAGATCGCGACGTCGCGCATCAGCGTGTCGACCGCGCGCGCCGCGAGGCCGAGCGCGCGCACGTCCGGCAGCTGGGATTCGTCGCGCTGGTCGAGCACGAAGCCGTCGCACCAACCGGCGTAGAGCTTCGCGACGCCGCGCGCGGAGACCTCGGCGCCGGTTCCCCGTAACAAGCGGTCCGCTGGCCCCTTCACCGGCGCGCCGCCGATGATCGGCGAGATCGCGACGACCGGCGCGCGGCTGCGCGCGATCGCCTCGCGGATGCCGGCCACCGCAAGGATCGGCCCGATCGAGACGACCGGATTGCTCGGGCAGACCAGGATCGCGTCGGCCGCCGCGATCGCCTCGCAGACCCCGGGCGCAGCGCGCGCGGCGGACGCAGCGGAGAGATCGACGCCCTCGACGTCGCCCGGCGCGCCGTCGCGCACCAGGTACTCCTCGAAGTGCACGCGCGCGCCGTTCGAGAGCCGCACGAAGGTCGGGCAGGGGTCGTCGCTCATCGGCAGGATCCGGCACGCGAGGCCGTGCGCGCGGCGAATCTCGTCGGTGACGGCCGAGAGCGGAGCGCCCCCGCGCAGGCGCAGCGAGCGGTGGAGGCAGGTCGCGAGATCGCGGTCGCCGAGCCGGAACCACGTCGGATGGCCATAGGCGCCGAGCGCGTCGATCACCGCGAAGCTGTCGCCGGCGAGGCCGTAGCCGCGCGCCTCGTCGACGCGGCCCGCGAGCGTGTAGGTGACGATGTCGACGTCGGGCGAGACGTGGACTCCGTAGAACTCGCGGTCGTCGCCCGTGTTGACGACGATCGCGAGCCGCTCGGGCGCGGTCGCGCGCACGGCGCCGCGCAGGAAGCGCGCCGCCCCGACGCCGCCCGCGAGCGCGACGACGTTCATCTCACTGGCCGGCGGACTTCGTCAGCGCGTCGCGCTCGGCCTCGAGCTTCTGCAGCTCGGTGATGCGGTCGGGCATGCGCTCGGCGACCTGCTTCAGCGTGTCGTTCGAAGCGGCCGCGCTCGTGTCGACGAGCTCGCTCTTCAGCATCTCCTCGTCGGCCTCGATCGCCGCGCGCAGCTCCGCGATGCGCGCATTCAGCACGCTCGTGCGGTCGGCGCCCGGCGCGGGCGCTGCGCCGCTCGGCGCCGGCGGCTCGGCGATGCGCTCCTGCCGCAGCCACGCGTCCGTGCTCGCCGGCGCGTTCGGCGTGACGGTCTCGCTCCGCAGCGGCTGATCGCGCAGCTCCTCGGGCACGCGCTCGAGATCGGTCGTGTAGTGCGCGACGCCGTTCTCATCGATCCAGCGGTAGATGCGCGGCGGCGCGCCGGCCTCCTCGGCGAGCGCCGCCGTCGCGAACAGGAGGCAGCCGAGAGCGAGCGAGCGGGTGAAGCGCATTCGGCGGAGTCTTGTCGGCCGCTCGGAGCGGGTCAAGGCGAACGCGGGTGCGCGGGCGCGTGAACGCGCGGCGTTCGCGCGGCTCATCGAAGCGCTTCGCAGTGACGTCGTAACTCCCCGTCGTTGCAGCATCTCTCGCGGGAGCTGCAGAGCGGCGCCGGCGGCACGGCAGTTGCGTTCTCGCGCGGCATGAAGTCGCTCGCGCTCGCGCTCGGGATCTCGCTGGCCGCAGCCGCTGAGGCGCAGGAGTTCGCGCCGCTCGCGGGCTTCGAGCGCGTGCGCGGCGCCGTCGCGGTCGTTGCGGACGGAGAGGGCGCACGCGTGGCAGTGGGCACCGCGAGCAGCGTCTGGGTCGGCGCCGCCGGAGCGCCGGCCGCGCGCGCGTTGCGCGTCGGCGTCGTGCGGGATCTCGCGTTCGGGCCGGAAGGCGCGCTCTGGGTCGCGTCGGACCGCGGCGTCTTTTCGTGGGACGGCGCGGGCGCGCGGCCGCACGCGCTCGGCCCGGGCGCGAGCGGCCGCGCGACGCGGCTGCTCTGGCTCGGCGACGAGCTGATCGCCGGCGCGGAAGACGGCATCGCACTGCGTCCGCCGGGCGGCGCATTCGCGCGCGTGAACGGCGCCGCGCCGGAGGGCGCGGTGCAAGCGCTGGCGGCGCTCGGCCCGCGCGAATGGCTCGCCATCATCGGCGACGAGATCGCGCGCTTCACGCTCGGGGCGGGCGCGCGAGACGTCGCGGAGATCGCGCCCGAGCTCCTGCCGGCCGGCGACGGCGCGCCGCTCGATCTCGCGCGGCTCGCGAGCGGCGAGGTGCTCGCGCTGCGCGAGCGCGGGCTCGCGCAGCGGAGCGCGCAGGGAAGCTGGCGCCGCGTCGCGCTCACCTTGCCGCCGGGCGCGGAGCCGGCTCGCATCCTCGCGAGCGCGCGCGGCGTGTGGATTGCGACGAACGCCGGCGCGCTGTTCGCGCGCGACGCAGCCGGCCCGTACGAGCGCGCGGCTTCGCCCGCCGGCGCAGCGAGCGTGGCCGCGCTCGCGCTGCGCGGCGACGACGTCCTGCTCGCCGGCCCGCGCGGCGTGCTGCACGGCAGAGAGCGCGCGCGCCTTCCTGCTGCGCGCGATGAAGCGCGCGCGAAGGTCGCGGCGATCGCCCCCGGCGAGCCGAGCGTGCTCGCCGTGCAGCGCGCCGCGCTCCGCTACCTCGCGCTCGAGCCGGCGCGCATCGCGTCGCTGCGCGAGCGCACGCGCCGCAGCGCGCTCGCGCCGGTGCTCGAGGTGTTCGGCGGCTACGGCGGCGACAGCGCGTCCGACCGCGATTGGGACGAGGCGTTCACGTCCGGCGAGGACCGCACGTTCTTCGACCGCCACCGCGAGCGCGGCCGCGACTTCGACGCCGGCGCGCGCCTCACCTGGAACCTCGGCGCAGCGGTCTATCACCCCGAGGAGATCGACGCTTCGCGCGAGGCGCGCGAGTGGATCGAGCTGCGCGACGAGGTGCTCGACGAGATCGGGCAGCTCTACTTCGAGCGCCGCCGCGCGCTGCTCGACGCCGCGCGCGAACCCGATCCGCACGCCGCCGCGCGTCTCGCGCTGCGCGCCGACGAGCTCGCCGCCGGCCTCGACGCCTGGACGGGCGGCTGGTGGAGCGCGCGGCTCGCAAGTTCCTCGCCCGAGAGTCCCGCAATGGAAGCCACGCCATGAGAGCAGCATGCGCCGCGCTGGGAGCGGCATTGACCTTGGGGGCGGCCCACGCCGGCGCCGTTCCGCTCCTGTCCGAAGTGTTCTACGACGCGACCGGTAGCGACGACGGCCAGAGCTTCGTCGAGATTTGGGGCGCGCCGGGCACGGCGCTCGACGGCCTGACGATCGAGGCGATCAACGGAACCGGCGGCGCGGTCACGCACACGCTCGCGCTGACCGGAACGATCGGCGCCAGCGGCGTGTTCGTCGTCGCGGACGGCGTCGCCGCCGGCGGGACGTCGGTCGCGAACGCGGACTTGATCCTCGACTTCGACTTCCAGAACGGACCGGACTCGGTCGTGCTGCGAAGCGGCGCCAGCATCCTCGATGCGGTCGGCTACGGCGTGTTCGCGGCCGGCGAAGTGTTCGCCGGCGAGGGCGCGCCGGCCGTCGACCCCGCAGCGGGGAGCTCGATCGCGCGCCGCTTCGCGAACGTCGACACGAACGACAACGCCGCCGACTGGGTCGGCGGCGCGCCGACGCCCGGCGTCGTCGCGCTCGCGCCGGTGCCCGAGGCGAGCGTGCTCGCGTTGCTCGCGCCGGCAGCCGCGCTCCTCGTGCGCCGGAGATCCTCAGCTCGCGTCTGACGACGCGCATCCGGCCCGTGGCCCCGGCGCGTCCGCCTCTCGGCGCGCGCCGGGGCCTTTTCGTGCACGCTTCTCGAGCAAAGCGCGACTGCTGGCCTGCGGCGCACACCGCGGTTCAGCGCGTCTGCGCGCATTCCGATACGCGCTCTCGGGTCCATTCCTCGAGAGCCCTTCCTTGAAAGCCCAGACGAGGTCTCTCAGAATGCGCCGCGCTCCTGGGTCTTCGAGGAGTTAAGCCCCGCAGATGCTCACCGGGTTCAACACGAACATTCGGCATCGCGGCGTTCTGTTCCACGTGCAGAGCGAGGACAGCGGCCGCGCGCACCCGCACATCATCACGCACCTGTATCACGGCGGGACGATCATCTTCTCCGAGAAGAGCAGCTACGCGAGCCACGTCGCGGCGCCGAACCTCGAAGACGTCGTGCGCGAGCTGATGGAAGGCCAGCACAAAGCCGTGCTGAAGCGGCTGCGCGCCGGCGACTTCAACGAGGCGATCCGCGAGCGGCTCGGCGACGTGCTCGCGCCGGGCGACGGCGAGAGCAAAGCGAAGACGCGCCCGACCGAGGGAGAGGAGCTGGACGACGGCGAGAGCGCGACGACCGGCGCACAGGCGGTGGCGCCGGCGGCCGGCGGCGCGCCGCGTCCGTTCGGCGAGGGCATCGTCTCCGAGCGCCCGCTCGACGACGTGATCCTCGGCTACCTCGTGGAGAACGCGCGCAAACGCCGCGCGAAGTCGTGACCGACGGCGACGCACGCGACGCCGCGAGCGGCGGGCTCGTGCGGCTGTTCCACGTCTCGAAGTCCTACCTCGCCGGCACGCATGCGCTGCGCGACGTCTCGCTCGAGCTCGCCAAGGGCGAGTTCGTGTTCCTCACCGGCCCGAGCGGCGCCGGCAAGACCACGCTGATGCGGTTGATGTTCGGCGCGGAGCTGCCAAGCGAAGGACAGATCCTCGTGTTGGGCCGGAACGTCGCGCGGCTCGGGCCGGCGGGATTGCCGGCGCTGCGACGCCGCGTCGGCGTCGTGTTCCAGGATTTCAAGCTGCTCGCGCGCCGCACGGTCGAGGACAACGTCGGCGTCACGCTCGACGTGGTCGGCGTGCCGCCGCGCGACCGCAAGGCGCGCGTGTTCGCGATCTTGAAGCGCGTCGGGCTGCACCATCGCCGCCACCATCACCCGCTCACGCTCTCGGGCGGTGAGC
Source organism: Myxococcota bacterium (assembly GCA_035762585.1). Lineage (GTDB taxonomy): Bacteria > Myxococcota_A > UBA9160 > UBA9160 > UBA6930 > VGRF01. The sequence continues at coordinate 1,920 of DASTOI010000357.1, read as the reverse complement.
AGCAGCGGCTCGCGATCGCGCGCGCGCTGGTGGGCGAGCCCGAGCTGCTGCTCGCGGACGAGCCGACAGGAAACCTCGATCCGCAGCTCACGCTCGAGATCATGGACCTGATCGCGGACGCAGCAGCGCGCGGCACCGCGGTGTTCGTCGCGACGCACGATCACGCGCTCGTCGCGCGCTACGCGAAGCGCGTGGTGCGCCTCGAGGGCGGCGCGATCGCGCACGACGGCGCGCCGCCGCGGTGAGAGCCCATCTCGAAAATCCTCGCTTCGCCGGGCACGCGCCTTCGTCCATCTGGCTTCGTTGCGCTTCGCTCGCCGCATCTCCCGATACGGCTTCGCTCGCGCGCCTCGCCAGCCGGCCGAATCCGCGCGCCGGGCTCGGTCCGGATTTCTGAGATGGGCTCGAGCCTCGCCGCGCAGGCGCGTTCGGCGCTCGCGAACACGCTCGCCGGCCTGCGCGGGAGCCCCGCCACCAGCGCGATCGCGGCACTGACGATCGGCGTCTGCTTGTTATTGGTCGGCGCGTTCGCGCTGCTCGTCTCCAACATGCAGTCGATCCTCGTGCGCTTCGGCGAGGAGCTGCACGTGGTGGCCTACCTCGAGCCCGGTATCGCGCAGGAGCCGCTCGCCGCGCTGATGGAGCGCGCGCTCGCTCACCCCGGCGTCGAGACCGTGGAGTACGTGAGCGCCGAGGAGGCGGCGGAGCGCTTTCGCAGCACGCAGCCGGCGCGCGCCGTGCTGCTGGACGGGCTCGAGGAGAATCCGCTGCCCGCGTCGGTGGAGGTGCGGCTCGACGCCGAGCACCGCAGCGGCGAAGCGGTGCACGGACTCTCGCAGCGGCTCGCGGGCCTGCCGGGCGTCGCCGAGATCGGCAGCGGCAACGAGTGGATCGAGGGCTACGCGCAGGCCGTGGCGCTGATCCGCAGCATCGGTCTCGCGATCGGCGTCGTGCTCGGCCTCGCGACGCTGCTGATCGTCGCGAACACGATCCGGCTCTCGATCTATGCGCGCCGCGACGAGGTCGAGATCCTGCGTCTGGTCGGCGCGAGCCGGAGCTACGTCGCGGCGCCTTTCCTGCTCGAGGGGCTGATCGAAGGGTTTGCGGGCGGCTGGATCGCGCTCGCTTCCTTGGGCGCGATCTGGCGCGGCCTCGCGCCGATGCTCGGCGGCGGCCTCACGCTGCTGATCGGCGACAGCCCGCCGCGGTTTCTCTCGCTGAGCGGATGCGCGTGGCTGGTCGCGGCGGGCGCAGTGCTCGGCCTGGCCGGCTCTGCCGCCGCGCTGCTGCAGGGCCGCGAGCGCTCGCGATGAGCGGCGCGCGTTTCGCGCTCGGCCGCGCGCTCGCGGTGCTGCTCGGCGCCGCGGTCGCAGCCGGCGCGGCTCTCGCGGAAGAGCCCGCGCCCGATCTCGCCGCTCTGCGGCGCGCGATCGAGGAAGGCCGCGAGCGCGTCGCGGCCTACGAGCGCCAGGAGCAAGGCTTGTTCGATGCGATCGACGCGGTCGATCGCGCCGCCCGCGAGCTCTCGCGCGAGGTGACGCGCGCGGAGCGCGTCGCGCGCGAAGCGGGCGTCCGGCGCGCGACGCTCGAGCACCGGCGCGCCGCGCTCGAAGCGGAGGTCGCGCGCACGAGCGAGCTGCTACGAACGCGCGCCGTCGCGCTCTACAAAGCCGGCGAGGCCGGGCCGCTCGCGCTGGTGTTCGCGCCGGGCACGCTGCGCGATCGGCTCACGCGGATCCGCACACTCCAGCTCCTGTTCGATCGCGACCACGCGCTGCTCGATCGCGCGCGCCGCGAGCGCGCGGCGCTCGAGGAGGCGCGCGCCGCCGCCGCGGCGGCGACCAAGCTGCGCGACGCGGCGCGCGACGCGCTCGGCGCGCGCAAGGCCGAGCTCGAGCGCGAGCGGCGCCGCAAGCGCGA
>DASTOI010000356.1:0-4779 GCA_035762585.1 Myxococcota bacterium | reverse complement strand
CCGTGCCGCACGTACCCGAATCAGGACACCTGGATCGACGTGCCGGTCGCGGACGGCGTCGCGCTGATCGGCGACGCCGCCGGCCACAACGACCCGATCACCGGCCAGGGCCTCTCGATCTCGCTGCGCGACGTGCGCGTCGTACGCGACTTGTTACTAGGCGCGGCGCGGCTGTCGAGCGCCGCGCTCGCTCCGTATGCGGACGAGCGCCGCGAGCGCATGCGCCGGCTGCGCTTCGCGGCGGCGGTGCAGGCGCGCCTCACGGTCGAGTTCGACGACAGCGCGCGCGCGCTGCGCGCGGACATCCTCGCGCGAGTCGAAAAGGAGCCCGAGCTCGCGCTGGCCGTGTTCTCCGCGTTCGCGGGCCCGGAAGCGATGCCGGCGGAGGCGTTCACGCAACGAGCGGCGCTGCGCATCTTCGGCTCCGAGCTGCCGGGCATCGCGGTGTGAGCGCGCTCGCGTTCCGCGATTTCTCGCACGTGACGGTGCGCGTCTCGGAGATCGAGCGCGCGCTCGCGTTCTACCGCGATGGGCTCGGCCTGCGCGTGATCTTCGACGTGCGTCTGGACGGCGCGGGGCTCGACGCAGTCACCGGTGCGGCCGGCGCGCGCGGGCGCATGGTCGGTTTGGTCGTCCCCGGCAGCGGCAAGGTCTGCATCGAGCTGCTCGGCTTCGAGCACCCGAAGAGCGAGCGGCCGCCGCGCGGGCGCTTCACCGGCTACTCGAACGTCTCGCTGTCGGTGGATGATCTCGCGGCGGCGCACGCCGAGTGCACCGCGCGTGGGCTCGCGCCCGGCGCGCCCGTCGAAGTCGGCGGCGTGAAGATGTTCTTCGTCGTCGATCCGGACGGAACGCCGATCGAGCTGATCGAGTTTCCACGCGGCGCGACGACGAGCGCAGCGCACAACGGCGTCTAGGCGTTCGCCGGAGCGGAGCTCACTAATCGCACGTCTTGCCGAGCTTCGCGAGCGCGTCGCAGAGCGGCGCGAGCGCGGGCGGGGCGCCGGCGTTCGCGCGCCGCGCGGCGCCGAACAGCGCGCGGCGCGCGCTCGCGACGTCGCCCTCGCTCGCGGACGTGAGCAGCGCGAGCACGCCGCTCACGTGCGCGGCGGCGAGGCTGCTGCCGCTCGCGAACGCGAAGCCGCCGTTCGCGGAAGTCGAGACGATCTCTACGCCGGGCGCGGTCAGGTCGACGACCGGACCGCTCGGCGCGAGCCGCCCGCCGCGATCCGTCGCGGCGACGCCGATCACCCACGGATACGCGCCGGGATACGCCGGCGTCGTGCCGCGACGATTGCCCGCGGCCGCGACGACCGCGACGCCGAGCGTGTCGAGCCGGCGCACCGCGCGCTCGAGCACGCGGTTCGGCGGTCCGACCAGCGAGAGGTTCACGATCTGCGCGCGCTCGCCCCACGCGAGGTCGAGCCCGTTCACGACGTCGTAGAGCCGGCACAGATCGCCGCGCGGCGTCGCCTCGCAGACGGGGATCGAAACGAGCGCGGCGCGTGGCGCCAGCCCGACGATGCCGGCGCCGTTGCCGCGGACCGCGCCGATGATGCCGGCGACCAGTGTGCCGTGCTGCCCAGCGCGCGCTTGCGCGGCGCCGGCTACGCGCAGCGCGAGATCGGCGTGCGCGTCGTTCGCGCGCGTATCGAGCACGGCCACGCGCGCGTTCTCGCCAAGCGTCACGCGTTGCGCGGCGTCGGCGCCCAGCGCATCGAGCGCCCATTGCTGCTTGCGATAGGGATCCGGCTTGGGATCCGGCGGAGCGCCCGCGACCGGCTTAGTCTCGGGTTCGGGCTCATGCTCGGGCTCAGGCTCGGCTTCGGGCGCGTACGCATCGTCCGGCACCGCCGCTGCGCCTTCTGGAAGCCGGACCACGAGGGAAGCCGGCGACGCGCCGGCGGCCCCCGAGACGCGGGCGACCGTCGCGCACAACAACGGGCTGAAGCGCGACTCGACGATCTCGGCGCCCGGGCCGAGCTCGAGCCCGGCGGTCCCGACCGCGCCGGTCGCGTCCTTCGGGATCACGACGAGGATGCTCGGCGCGCCGCCGTCCTCCGCGGGCTCGCCGGGCAGATCGATGCCCGGCTCTACCGGTGGGCAGTCCGGAACCTGAGCGCCCGCTGGGCCCGGGGCGCCGGCCCCGAGCAGTGCAGCCAGCAGCAGCATGAGCGCTCGGGGCATGCCAAGGCGGGCCGGTGATTAGGGGATCGGCTGCGCGAACGCGGCGACGCGCAGGTCGCCGCGCTCGAGGCGCTCGGCCGCGACGCGCGGGTCCGCGCCGGCGGCGAGCCGCAGCTGCACGACGCCCCGAGGCGACGGACCGTGCTCGACGTTCGCGCCGAGCGCGAGCAGCGCGCTCGACACCTCGGCCATCGACGCATCGTCGCGGAACACGACCGAGAGCTGCGCGCCGGCGGCTGCATCGGACGCGTTGCCCGCGGTCGCGGTGCCGTAGATCGGGTGCGCGAGCTGCTGCGTCGCGAGCACGCCGGCCGCGCCCGAGACGAGCGCGACCGCGAGCCCCGCGGCGACCGCGAAGCGCGGGCGCACGGTCCACAGGCGTCGCCGCGGCGCCGGCATCGCGCGGCGAGGCGAGCGCTCGATCTTGTCCTTCACGCGCAGAAACACGCGCTCCGCGTCGGAGCCGAGCGGCTCGGCGTCCGCGACGGCATCGGCCGACAGATCGGCGATCTCCTGGCGGCAGGCCGCGCACTCGGCCGCGTGCGCCTCGATCTCGCCGCGCACGTCGTCCGCCAGCTCGCCGTCCGGATACCAGGCGATCCAGTCCATAACGACCTGTGGGCAAGCGACGCTTGCCAGCTTGCGCGTCATCGCACCTCTCCTCGCGATGTGGGCGGCGTGGAGCGCAGCGCGCGCCGCGCCCTCGACAATCGAGACTTCACGGTTCCCGGCGAGACGCCGAGCTTGCCCGCCATCTCGTCGACGGATTCCTCTTGGCCCGCCAGCTCGGCGACCTCGCGCTGCACCGTGGGCAGCTCCTCGAAGCGCCGCCGCAGCCAGCGCAAGTCGCTGCGCGCTTCGAGGCGTTCGAGAATTTCGCGGTCATCGGTGACGGCCTGCAGCAGCGCAGGCTCGGCGGGGATCACCGAGGCGCGCTTCAGCCGGCGGCGATTGCGATCCGCCTCGCGGCACTTGAAGGTGGCGATCCCGAACAGCCAGGTGGAGACGCGCGACGCACCACGGAACGCTGGCGCACCGCGCCAGACCTCGAAGAACGCGTCCGCGACGACCTCCTCGGAGAGCTCCGGATCGCCGAGGCGGCGCTCGGCGAACGAGAACACGCGCGTGTAGTAACGATCGAAGAGCGCGCGGAACGCGGCGGTGTCGCGCTGCTGGATGCGTGCGATCAGCGTGTCGTCGGTGGGCGGAGCGATCACGGGCAAGGGCTCCCTGGCAGGCCGCACCCCGTTCCGGGGTCGGGGTCGTCGAGAACCTTCTCCAGCGCGCAGCCGGAGCCGGGGTGATCGCAGGCGCCCGGGCCCGCGAACGCAGGCGGGACCGGCGGCGCGAGGCCGGCGAGGTCCGGCCCGCTCGCCACCTGCGTCGGCGAGAGATGGAACGCGGCCGGCATCGTCACGGGAGGTGCGCCGGCGGGCTCCTCGAGCGCGCTCGCGGCCTCGTCGGCCTCGGGCTTCGCAGCGGGCGGAACCAAGAGGTCGCGCTCCTCTCCCGCACAGACGCCCGCGGGTGCGACCACCAGCTTCCCCGCGTCGGCCGAAGCGCCTGTCGCGAGCAACAGCAATCCCAGGAGGTAAACGCGCATGCGCGGATTCCTTCTCTTGGTATGTGGCCTCAGATGGGCTTTCGGGTCCAGCTGACGTACATGCCGACCACGTGCCGCGAGTAGTCGAAGACTTGCGCCGTGGACCGATTTCGCTGAAAGCGCCAGCGCGCTTCGAGGCTCAGCTGCCCCCAGAGCGCCCGCTCGAGCGCGAAGTCGGTTCGCCACTCGTGCTCGCGCCGCGCCCGGCTGAACGGCGGTTCCTCGTAGCTGCTCGGGTGCCGGTACGAGCGGAACGCGTAGCGCGCGGCGCCGGTGAGCGAGAGCTCGGCCGGCAGCGCCGCGTCGAAGCCGAGCTCGAGCTCTGGAGAGTCGAACGAGTACTCGCTGCCGTCGGCGGTGAAGCGGCGATAGGCGAGCGCGCCCCAGACGTGCGCGCGCTGTCGCGACAGCTCGAGGCGCTGCTCGACGCCGAGCCGAAAGCCGAGGCCGTCGCGGTCACGGATCTTCGGAAACTCGTCGTCTGGCGCGAAGCGGTAGTCGTCGAACGCCAGCTCCGCGAACGCCCGCGTCGAGGCGCCGTCCGCGCCTTCCCCGTGGAGCTCGAGCGCAACGCCGGGCGCCGACAGGAACGCGCGCTGATTCACCCACGCGTGGGAGTAGGCGGCGAGCGCGCGCAACGTGAGGCCCTCGCCGATCGAGTGGTCGAGCCACGCCGAGGCCGACGGCGTGATCGCGTCGAAGCGCGAGAGATCGAGATGCGCCGAGCCGCTGAGCGCCATAGCCGCGCCGAGCTGGCTCCCGTCCACAAGGGAGAACGCGCGGCCCGCGACGCCGCGCCAGACCGTGCGCTGATCCGCCTGCGACGCGATCTCGGCGGGCAGCTCGACGCCCTCTCCCCGCAGGACGGCGTTGCTGTCGTGCTCGAAGCCGACGCGAAGCGACGCGAAGAGGGGAGGCGCCGGCCGGAGCGAGTCGAGGGCGTGCCGGGCTTCGTCGGCCCACGCGGTTCCGGGCCAGCCGGTGACGAC
>DASTOI010000355.1:0-3031 GCA_035762585.1 Myxococcota bacterium | reverse complement strand
CGTCATCGTGCGCGTCACGTGCGCGATGTTGCCGCCGACGATCATCACCGCGCCGACTTCGGCGATCGCGCGGCCGAGCCCGGCCAAGAGCGCGGTCGGCAGCGAGTAGCGCGCCTCGAACAAGAGCGTCGCCGCGGCGCGCGCGCGCCCGACGCCGAACGCGCGCAGCTGCTCGTCGTACTCGCGCGCGAGGTCTTCGATCGTCTGGCGCGAGAGCGAGGCGACGATCGGCGTGACCAACGCGGCCTGCGCGATCACCATCGCGCTCGGCGTGAACAGGAGCTGCCACTCGCCGAGCGGCCCCGACCGCGAGAAGAGCAGGTAGAGCGCGAGCCCGACGACGACCGGCGGCAACGCCATGCCCGTGTTCAGTGCGACCGTAATCACTCGCCGGCCGGGGAAGTGCGTGACGCCGAGCAGCGCGCCGAGCGGCAGGCCGATCAGCGCCGCCAGCACGACTGCGGCACCGGTGACGCGCAGCGAGAGCGCGACGATCTCGAGCAGCGCGGCGTCGCCGGTCGCAATCAGCCGGCCGGCGGTCGCGAAGGCCTGCGCGATCTCGGTCATCCGGCGTTCGCGGGAGCCGCGGCCTCGAGCGCGCCCGGGTCGCCGATCGGGAGCGAGCAAGTCGTGCCGCGGCAGACGTAGCCGGCGGGCGCGCCGGCGAGCAGCGTCTTTCCGGCGAGCCAGCTCGAGTCGAGCAGCGCGCTCGCCTCGCCCGGCGCCGCGACGACCACGGCGTCCTCGGGGCCGAGCGCGCGGCGCGCTGCCTGCGCGAGCGCAGCGCGACGCGGGTCGGCCGCGTCTCCGACCACGACCGCGACCGAGAGCTCGCGCTCCGCCCATGCGCCGGCGCGCGCGAGCGTCGGCAGCGCGAACGGCGCGCGCTCGAGCGCGAACGCGTGCGTGCGCAGCACGCGCTCGGCGACGCTCCGCAGCGGGGCGCGGCCCGACAGCGTCGCCGCCCGCAACAATCCGACCACGGCCAAGCCGGCGGAGTGCGGCGTCGCGCCGTCGTGATCCGAGCGCGGCCGGTGAACGAGCGGCTCGCCGCCCGCGGGCGTGAAGAAGAGATCGTTCTCGTCCGCGTCGAAGAAGCGCCCACGGATCTCCTCCGCGACGTCGAGCGCGAGCGCGAGCCAGCGCTCGCCGCAGCCGGCGCGGTGCAGGTCGAGCAGCGCAGCGAGCCACGGCGAGAGGTCGTCGAGGAACGCGGGCACTTTCGCCGCGCCCTCGGCGTAGACGCGCAGCCAGCCGCCGCTCGCGGCGTCGCGCAGGCGCGTCGCGCAGAACTCGGCGAGCGCGCCGGCATCGGCGAGCAGCTGCTCGTCGCCGACCAAGCTTCCCGCGTACGCGAGGCCGGAGATCGTCAGCGCGTTCCAGCCGAGCAGGCGCTTCGTGTCGGTCCCGGGCGGTACGCGCTTCGCGCGCGCAGCGAGCAGCTCGGCGCGCTCGGGCGCGAACGTCTCGCGCGGCGCGCGCAGCACGTCCCAGAGCACGTTCGCGTGCTCGAAGTTCCCGCGCTCGCGGACCGCGTACGCCTCGCAGAATGCGGCGCCGCGCTCGACGCCGAGCACCGCCTGGACCTCGCTCGGGGTCCAGACGTAGTACTTGCCCTCGACGCCTTCGCTGTCCGCATCCTGGCTGGCGTAACAACCGCCGTCCGGCGCGCGCAGCTCGCGCCGCAGCCACGCCGCGGTCTCGACGATCGGCCACCAGAGCTCGTCGTCGCTCGCGCCGGTCTGTCGCCAGAGATCGGCGTAGAAGCGCAGCAGCTGGCCTTGGTCGTAGAGCATCTTCTCGAAGTGCGGGACGCCCCAGTGGTCGTCGACGCAGTAGCGGTGGAAGCCGCCGGCGAGCTGGTCGTAGAGCCCACGCCGCGACATCTCGACGGCGCTGTGCCGCAGGTGCGAGAGCACGGCGTCGCGCTCGACTCCGGGCAGCAGCGGCGCCGCCGCGAGCAGCAGATCGAGGTTCGCGGGCGTCGGAAATTTGGGCGCGCCGCCGAAGCCGCCGTGCTCGGGGTCGGCGCTCTGCATCACGCGCCGCGCCGCCCCTAACAGCTGCTCGAGACCGGGCGGCGCGCTCGCCATCCCGCGCGGGCGCTCGCGCAGCGCGGCGAGCACCTGCCGCGCCGTCTCGTCGACCTGGTCGCGCCGCTCACGCCACGCGCGGTGAATGCCGTCGAGCACCTGACGAAAGCTCGGCAGACCGTGCCGGGGCTCCGGCGGGTAGTAAGTGCCGCAATGAAACGGGGAACCGTCGGGCCGGCAAAATGCGGTGAGCGGCCAGCCGCCGTGCCCCTGCAGCCGGGTCACCGCGTCCATGTAGATCTGGTCGACGTCGGGGCGCTCCTCGCGGTCGACCTTGATCGGCACGAAGCGCTCGTTCATCAGCGCGGCGATCGCCGGGTCTTCGAACGACTCGCGCTCCATCACGTGGCACCAGTGGCACGCGCTGTAGCCGATCGAGACGAGCAGCGGCTTGTCCTCGCGCCGCGCCTTAGCGAGCGCTTCGTCTCCCCACGGAAACCAGTCGACCGGGTTGTGCATGTGCTGGCGGAGGTAGGCGCTGGTCTCGCGCGCGAGGCGATTCGTCGGCCGGAGCGGGTCGGACATCGCGGCAGTCTAGGCAGATCGCGCCCGCGCGGTCTCCGTCGCGTGCAAGCGCGCTCGGGAGGATTTCGGCGCCGGCCCCTACCGTGCGGCCGATGTCGTCGGCCGCGCAGATCGTTCTCTCGCCCGGGCGCGAAGCCTCCGTGCTGCGCCGCCATCCCTGGGTGATGTCGGGCGCGGTCGCGCGCGTCGAAGGCGAGGCGGGAGCGGGCGACCTCGTGCGCGTGATCGCGGCCGACGGCGCGCTGCTCGGCCACGGTCATTATGCGCCGCAGTCGCAGCTGCGCGTTCGGATGCTCGGCTTCGGCGACGAACCGTGCGACGACGGCGTGATCGCGGACCGGCTGCGCAGCGCGATCGGCGCCCGCGCGGCGCATCCGCTGCTCGCCGACACCGACGCGCTGCGGCTCGTGAAC
>DASTOI010000354.1:0-4262 GCA_035762585.1 Myxococcota bacterium | reverse complement strand
CGCGATGCGCGGCGAGGAGACGCCGGGCGCGCCGCCGCTCGGCGCGCAGGCACGCGACCCGGCCGCGCCGCGCGGCTCGCCGTTCGCGGTGCTGCGCGAGGATCCGCTCTACGCGCGTTACTTGTTATGGCAGTCGCTGCTCGGCGCCGCGAACATGATGATCGAGCCCGCGGTCGTGGTGCTCGTCTCGCGCGAGCTCGCGGCCGATACCGCGCTGAGCGTGCTCGTGATCACGACGATCCCGCTCGGGCTCGGCGTGCTGCTCCTCCCGGTCTGGGCAGCGTACGTCGACCGCGTGCACGTGGCCGAGTTCCGCGCCCGCCACAGCTGGCTCTGGGCGCTCTCGCAGGCGACCACCGCGATCGGCGCGCTCACCCAATCGCTCGCGTGGGTGATCGCGGGCCGCGTAATCCTCGGCATCGCGCGCGGCGGCGGCACGCTCGCGTGGAACATCGGCCACAACGACTTCGCGAAGCCCGAGCGCGCCGGCCTCTACATGGGCGTCCACGCGACGCTGACCGGCATCCGCGGCGCGATCGCGCCGTTCGTCGGCGCCGCGCTCTACGCGGGCGTGCCGGCGCTCTCGCTCGGCGGCGTCACGCTGCCCGCGCTGCCCGCGATCGGCGGTTGGATGATGATGATCGCGGCCGCGCTGAGCGTGCTCTCCACGCTCGGCTTCGCCGCGCTGCACCGGCGCATCGTCGCGGAGCGGAAGAACGATTAGGGAGGACGAGCAGTGGACGACGCGAGCCGCGCTGCGGTGGATCTGGCGCTCTCGACGACGCGCTCGGTGCGGCGCCGCATCGACTTCTCGCGCGCGCTGCCGCCCGAGCTGCTCGAGGCCGCGATCGACGTCGCGGTGCAGGCGCCGACCGGCGCGAACGCCGAGGCCTGGCGCTTCCTCGTGCTGACCGAGCCCGAGCCGAAGCGCGCGCTCGCGGAGCTCTACCGCCGCGCGCTCTCGCGTTATCGCGAGACGCGCAGCGAGGCTGCGGCGAAGCCCGCGCTGAACGACCTCGCCGCGCGGCTGCACGAGATCCCCGCGCTGATCCTCGTCTGCAGCGAGGGCGTGCCGGACGCGGCGAGCCACGCGCAGCAGGTCGCGTTCTACGCGTCGGTGCTGCCGGCCGCGTGGTCGCTGATGGTCGCGCTGCGCGCGCGGGGGCTCGGCGCGACGTGGACGACGCTGCATCTCGTGCACGAGGCGGAAGCCGCGGCGGCGCTCGGAATCCCTGCCGGCGTCACGCAGACCGTGCTGCTGCCGGTCGGCTACGCGGACGGCGCCGTGCTTCGGCCCGCGGCCCGAAGGCCGGCGCGCGAGGTCACGTACTGGAATCGCTGGGGCGAGCGGAGGCGCTGAGGCGTCGCTCGCGACCGCGAGAGGAGTTCGTCGCTCAAGCCTCCGCGAGCTGCTCCAGCGCGGCGCGGTCCTTGATCGTGATCACGCGGTCCCTCATCTGGATCACGCCGCTCGCGCTCCACTGGCGCGTCAGTTTGTTCACGCTCTCGCGCGTCGCGCCGATCAGGTCGCCGAGCTCGCCTTGCGAGATGCGCGGCGTGATGCGCACGCCGCCGCTCTTCGCCGGCTCGTGCCAGCGGTCGACCAGCGTGAGCAGGCACTTCGCGAGCCGCGCGCTGACCGGCCGGAGGCTCTTGTCCTCGAGCGATTCGGACAGCCGGATCATCCGCGTCGCGAGCGCGGTGATCAGGCGGATCGCGATCTCCGGGCACTGGCGCAGCACCGGCAGCAGCTCGCGCCGCTGGATCATCAGCAGCTCGCACTCCTCGAGCGCGACGTTGCTCGCGCTGCGCCTCCCTTCGGCGAACGCCGCGAGCTCGCCCGTCACCTCGCCGGCACCCATCAGGCGGAACACGACGTCGTCGCCGTCCGGTCCGGTCGAGAACGCTTTCAACAGCCCGCTCACGATCACGTACATGTCGCCGCCGCTGTCGCCCTTGTGGAAGAGCGCTTCGCCGGCGCGCAGCCGATGACGTTTCGTGATCTTCGCGATCTCGGTCAGCTCGCGGTCGCCGAGCCCCGCGAACAAATCGAGCTTCGCGAGCACCTGCTTCCGATCTTCCATCGTGGCACCCCTGCGTTTTGCAGGCTCTCTGGAGAGCTCGGTCGCCCCGCGCTCCGACGGGCCGCGCGAAACGGCGGCACGCTAGCTCCACGAAATTGCGGCGCAGGCGCAAGCGCGGTTGCGCCGCCTGGAATGGGTCAGGCGACCGACTCAGGATCCCCGATCACCGCGCAACGAGGGCCCAGCGCACGCGGAGGCACTGTTCGACCTTCGCTCGGCTCCGAAGACTCCGCCTCGCTGCGCGCTTCGCTTGCTAGCGCTTCGAGCGCAGCCCGGTGCCGATCGCGATCAGCTCCACACCGGCGGTGCCCTTGCCGTTCCCGCGCTGGTTCGCGAACTCGAGCGACTCGAGGCGCACGCCGATCACCGCGTCGCAGCCCTTCGCGGCGGCCGCCTCCTTGAGGCGCAGCAGCGCCTCGCGGCGCGCGCGCTCGAAGAGCGATTCGAACGAGCGGACGTTGCCGCCGAAGATCTGCCGGATGCCCGCGGCGAAGCGCTTCCAGTAATCGATCGAGATCACGACGCCGCCGGTCAGCAGCACCGCGTCCTCGACGCGCCAATCGGCGGGCACGCGGCAGGTCGTCGTCATCGGCAGACGCCGGTGGCGCCGCTCGCGCTTCGCCAGGTCCTTGTGGTGCAGGTGCTCGATCGTCTTGCCGGACACGAAGCCGAGCGCGAGCAGGAACGCGGTGACGACCAGCTGGTCCATTTCTTCCGATCTCCGCTCGGCTTCGCCTCGCTGCGCGCGATCTGCGCCGCTGCGCGGCGCTGGATCGCTTGCGGCTTCACGAGCCGCGTTCGGTCGAGGCGGTGTCTCCGGTTTGCGTCGCTCGTCAGTCCACGCGCACGGCGGTGCCGTACGCGAAGATCTCGGCGGCGCCTTGTGCGACCGAGCTCGTCGCGAAGCGCACGTTCACGACGGCGTTCGCTCCGAGCCCGCGCGCCTCCTCGACCATGCGCCCCATCGCTTCCTGGCGCGCCTCGTTGAGCAGCTCCGTGTACGCCTTCAGCTCGCCGCCGACGAGGTTCTTCAGGCCGGCGAGGAAGTCCTTGCCGAAGTGCTTCGCGCGCACCGTGCTGCCGCTGACGACGCCGTAGAACTCGCGGATCGAGCGGCCCGGAACTTCTTCGGTGTTGGTGAGGATCACGTCGCGCTCCCTCGCTGAACGCCACGCAATCGGCTGCGCGGAGCGCGCGCTTGAGGCGCGGGGCGCGGCCGCCGCTGTCAGCCCAGCTTCGACGCGTCCTCGAACGGGCGGCGCTCGCGGATCATCCCGCGCAGCTTCAGCACGACGCGTGGGCGGTTCATCCCGATCGCGCCGGTGAGGCGTCCGCCGCGGCCGAACGCCATCACGAAGCGCCGCTCCGCGAGCGAGCCGTCGACGACGCGCGCCTCGTCGCCCGGCGCGATCCGGCCCGCGATCTGGAGCTTGCAGTCGTACTGGTCCGACCAGACGAACGGCACCGGGCTGAACGGCTGCGCCTCGCCGTCCTTCGCGATCAGCGTCGCGGCCGCGTGGTCGGCCTGCTCGGTCGCGTTCGTCCAGTGCTCGATGCGCATCGATTCGCCGAACAGCGCGTTCGGCCAGCGCGCGACGTCGCCGACCGCGAACACGTCGGGCGCGCGCGTCGCGCGGCATGCGGCGTCGCAGACGACGCCGTCCGCGAGCTCGAGCCCGGAGCCCGCGAGCCAGCCGGTGTTGGGCGATGAGCCGATCGCGACCAGCACGACGTCCGCCGCGATGCGCGCGCCGTCCGCCAGCTCGATTCCCTCGACGCGCTCGCTGCCGAGGAATCGGGCGAGCCGCGCGCCGCAGCGCAGCGCGACGCCGTGCTCGCGGTGGACCTCGCCGACGAACGCGCCGAGCTCGCGGCCGAGGCCGCGCTCGAGCGGCGCCGCGAGCGCTTCGATCACGCTCACGTCGAGCCCGCGCGCGCGGCAGACCGCGGCAACCTCCATCCCGATGAAGCCCGCGCCGATGATCGCGACGCGCGGCCCGCGCTCGAGCGCCGCGCGCAGCGCGAGCGAATCGTCGAGCGTCCGCAGCACGTGGATGCCCGCGAGCGGCGGCGTGCCCGGAATCTGCCGCGCGGCGGAGCCGGTCGCGATGAAGAGCGCGTCGTAGGCGACGCGCTCGCCGCTCGCGAGCGCGACCTCGCGCGCGGCGAGGTCGAGCG
>DASTOI010000353.1:0-2190 GCA_035762585.1 Myxococcota bacterium | reverse complement strand
CAGCGAGATCATCGAGCGGCTGACGCCGCTCCGCTTCGCGAGCGCATCGAGCGAGAGCCCGCGCGCCGCGCGCAGCTCGAGCACGCGCTCGGCGATGCGCCGATTGAGATCGGTTTCCACCATGTTGGACGCACGGTCCATGATGATGGACATACCGTCAAGCGTTCTTGCTCACACCGCCGGCCCGCTGCGCCGCCAACGCCATGACGTGCTTGTTCCCGCGGCTCATCGACGCGGTCGCGTAGCAGTAGATCGTCGCGAACATGAGGCCCCACCGTAATCCGCCTCGCGTATCGTGCGCGGGCATGAGCACGAATCTGCGCGGGAAGGTCGTCGTCGTCACCGGCGGGAACTCCGGGATCGGCTTCGGGATGGCCGAGGGCTGCGCGAAGGCGGGCGCCGACCTCGCGATCTGGAGCCGGCGGGCGGATCGCAACGCCGAGGCGTGCGAGAAGCTCGCGAAGCACGGCGTGCGCGCGCACGGCGTCGTCTGCGACGTGGGGGAGGAGGCGAGCATCGTCGCCGCAGCGCGCGAGACGCTCGCGCAGCTCGGGCGCATCGACGCGTGCGTCGCGTCGGCCGGCGCGCCCGGCTACTCGAAGGCGCTGCTCGACGTGACGCTCGACGACTGGCACCGCGTGACGCGCGTCAGCCTGGACGGCCTGTTCGTCACCTTCCGCGAGTGCGCGCGCGCGATGATCGAGCGGGGCGAGGGCGGCGCGCTGGTCGCGGTCTCGTCGACCTCCGCGATCCACGGCGCGCAGCGCAATCACGCGTACGCGAGCGCGAAGACCGGCGTGCTCGGCCTGACGCGCGCGCTCGCGGTCGAGCTCGCGCGCCACCAGATCCGCGTGAACGCGATCCTGCCGGGGTGGACGATCACCGAGATGGCGATGGCCGGATACCAGAACGAGAAGTTCCGCACCATAACAACCGGCCGCACGCCGGTGCGGCGCTGGGCCGAGCCGAGCGAGTTCGAGGCGGTGGGCGCCTACCTCTGCGATCCGAGCCTCACGTTCCACACCGGCGATTCGCTCGTCGTCGACGGCGGCTACACGATTTTCTGAGCGGATTTCCGCCCGGGCTTGGCCGGCGGGCGGTGCGCGAAAGGTGCGACGCCGATCACAGGTTCCATCGCGCGTAGCTGGGGCTCGGCCAACGCCGCCCTGAATTGCGAGCAAGTCCGGTGACCTCCGGCACGCTCTTGCGTTTAGTGTGTGCGCGTGACGAACGCGCGCTTGCTCTCCTTCCTCCCGGAGGGTGTCCGGCCGGCCGGGCGCGACGAGCTCCGCCGCGCGCAGCTCACGATCGCGGCCTGCTGGCTCTCCGTCGTGATCGCGGGATTCAGCGCGTTGATGCAGGGAATCGCCGGAGTTCGCGTCTCCGCGCTCGCGTGCCTGGTCTCCGGCGCCGTCAGCGCTGTGCTCCCGTTCTACGTGCGCCGGACCGGGCGCTGGCGCCGCGCGGCGGCCGCGCTCGCTGCGCAGATTTGGATCGGCACGGTGGCCGTCGCCGCGCTCACGGCCGGCACGCTGATTCCAGCGCTGTACTACCTCGTGTTCGCGGCGGCCGTCGCGACCATCACACTCGGGCTCCGTGCCGGGCTCGCGGTCGGCTTTGCGAACTTGCTGGTCACGAGCGCCTTCTACGCGCTCCACGCCGCGGGCGCGTCCGTCCCAGTTGCCGTGCCGCCGGAAGCCGCGCTGCGCGCAGCGATCCGCGGTGGGCTGTTGTTCAACCTCACGGTCACCGCGCTGCTCGCGGCATACGAGTGGCTTCGCCGCGCTTCGGCGCGCGACAACGAGGAGACGGAGCGGCGCTTTCGCGCGCTCGCGGACTATGGCCCCGACCTGATCGTCGAAATGGATGCGACCGGGCGCATCCTCGACAGCAACGCGGCATTCGGTGCGCGCCGCGGGCAGATGGCCGGCCGGCTCGCGACCGAGGGCATCCATCCCGACGACCACTCCGCGCTGCGCGACGCCGCGCGCTCGCTCCAAACGCAGGCGTCCGTACGCGTGGGTCCGATGCGCTGGATCGAGCGCACCGGAGAGACGCGCTGGTTCGAGTCGTCGCTTACGCGCTTCAAAGCCGGGAGCGAGTGGCGGCTGCTCGCGGTGTCGCGCGACGTCACGCCGCGCGTGACGCTCGAAGCGCAGCTGCGGCAGTCGCAGAAGATGCAGGCGGTCG
>DASTOI010000352.1:0-13873 GCA_035762585.1 Myxococcota bacterium | reverse complement strand
GAGCACGCCCTCGGGCAGCGGGACGCGCGCGAGGAAGCGCAGCAGGCGCTCGGCGAGCACGGGCAGCTCCGAGCGCAGCGCCCCGCGGTCGCGCTGGTGGAGGACGACCGCCTTCGCGCGCTCGGTCCACGCGACGACCTCGTCGTAGTCGAGGTACCCCTCGGCGTCGGCCTTCGCGAGCGCATCGCCCGCCGGCGCCGCGAGCGCGGCAACCGTCGCCTCGTAGACATCCTCGAGTCGCTTGGCTTTCATCGGGGCACTCCGGGCCGGGCGCGAAGGCGCAGTCTAGCCCCACGAATTCCGGGGGCTTCGGCCCGAGATGCCGAAGCCGAGGGCGAGGTGGCGGCGCGAAGCGAAGAAGTCAGTGCGGGCGGACTCGTCGTGCGCCGCGCCGGGAACGGGATCGAGGCGCTCATTGCCGAGCAACTCGACCGCAACTCCGGGCGCCGCACGATGCGGCTGCCCAAGGGCAAGATCGATCCCGGCGAGACGATCGAGCAGGCCGCGCTGCGCGAGGTGCGCGAGGAAGTCGGGCTCAGCGCCCGCATTCTCGCGCCGCTCGGCGAGGTCTCGTACACGTTCTTCGAGCGCCGCGCGGGCCGGCAGATCGCGAAGCGCGTCCATTACTTCTTGATGGCGTGCGACGGCGGAGTCGCGCACGCCGCTGACGGCGAGATGGCAGCAGTGCTCTGGTGCGCGCTCGCCGAAGCCGAGCGGCGCATGACCTTCGATGCGGAGCGCGGCATCGTCGCCCGCGGCCGTGCGCTGCTAGAGTCGCCCGACCCCCCCGCCCTCTAGCCCCAAGAGCTCGGCCCCGGGAGGCGGGATCCAGTGCAGTCGGTCTTCAGCCCTTCCAGCCTCAGCTGCTTCGACAATTGCCCACGCCAATACGCGTTTCGCTACGTCGAGAAAATCGACGTCGAAACCGAGGGCGTCGAGGCATTCGTCGGCAAGCGCGTGCACGAGGTGCTGGAGCGCCTCTACCAGTTCATCGGCCAGGGCCTCTTGCCGTCGATCCAGAAGGTGATCGCGCGTTATTACGCCAACTTCGACGAGCAGTACGACGCCGCGCGCGTGCGCATCGCACGCGAGGGCACGCCGCTCGATTTCTATCGCGACGCCGGCGCGCAGGGTCTGGATCGCTTCTATCGCCGCCATTACCCGTTCGACCGCGACGAGACCGTCGGCCTCGAGCGCAAGATCCAGTTCACGCTCGACGAGGACGGGCGCTACGCGGTGCGCGGGATCATCGACCGCATCGCGCGCGCGAAGGACGGCGTGCTCGAAATTCACGACTACAAGACCGGCCGCCGCATCCCGAAGCAGGACGAGCTCGATCGCGATCGCCAGCTCGGTCTCTACGAGCTCGGCATCCGCGAGCTGCTCGGCGAAGCCGGCGACGTGCGGCTCGTGTGGCACTACGTGATCCGCGACGAATCGCGCAGCTCGCAGCGCACCCCCGAGCAGCGCGAGCTGCTGCGCCACGAAACCGCGCGCGCGATCGACAAGATCCGCGCCGAGCGCGAGTTCGCGCCAAAGCCGAGCGGCCTGTGCGGCTGGTGCGAGTTCAAGGACCGCTGCCCCGCCGTGAACCCCGCGCGCGCCGCCGAGCTCGCCGCCTTGGCGGCGGATCTCGATCCGCCGGAGCCGGAGCAGCTCTCGCTGCTGTGAGCGCCGCAGCAGGGCGGGTGAAACTTCCGCCCTCGCGGCGTAGCTTCGCGCGATGCCGCTCCGCATCGAACGCATCCCGACGCTTCGCGATAACTACACGTATCTGCTCGTGTGCGAGCAGAGCGGCGAGGCAGCGGTCGTGGATGCGCCCGAATTCGAGCCGGTGGTGCGGCGCGTCGAGGCGTCCGGCGCGGCGGTGAAGAAGATTCTCTCGACGCATCACCACCCGGACCACGCGGCGGCGAACCCGGAGCTCGCGAAGCGTTACGGCGCGCCGGTGTACGGCCATCGCAGCGACGCGGATCGCCTCGCGGGCTTCACGAACGGGCTCGAAGAGGGCGACACGATCACGGTCGGCCGCGAGACCGCGCGCATCCTGTTCATCCCGGCCCACACACGCGGCCACATCGCTTACGTGTTCGACGGCGCGAAGGCGGTGTTCTGCGGCGACACGCTGTTCGCCGCGGGCTGCGGGCGCCTATTCGAGGGCACGCCCGAGATGATGTATCGCGCGCTGGTCGAGAAGCTCGGGCAGCTCCCGGGCGACACGCGCGTCTTCTGCGGGCACGAGTACACCGCGGGCAACCTGCGCTTCGCGGCGCACGTCGAGCCGGACAACGCGGCGGTGAAGGCCGCCGTGGCGCGCGTCACGAAGATTCGCGCGAATGCGGCGCCCGATTGGCACGACGCGAAGCCGGCCGAGATGGTGGTGCCGACCACGATCGCCGACGAGCACGCGACGAACCCGTTCCTGCGCGCGGCGAGCATCGAGGAATTAGGGCGCCGGCGCGCCGCCAAGGACAAGTTCTGAGCGTGGCGATGAGCGAGCTCGCCGCCGCCGCGCCGCCGCTGGGCGTTCCCGTCTCGCGCTACCGCCACCGCGTCCCGTTCTACGAGACCGACGCGATGGGCGTCGTCCACCACGCGAACTACGTGCGCTACCTCGAGCTCGCGCGCATCCAGTGGATGGACGAGCAGCACCGCCCGTATCGCGCGTACGTCGGCGAGGGCTTGCACTTTGCGACCACGCATCTCGAGCTCGACTACGTGCGCGGCGTGCGCTTCGACGAGATCGTCGAGATCGCGGTCTGGCTCGCGTGGGTACGCGGCGCATCGCTGCGCATGGAGTACGCGCTCAGCGTCGCCGGCAGCGAGGTCGCGCGCGCGGCGAGCGAGCACGCGATGGTCGACACGAGCGGGCGCGTGCGCCGCATCCCGGAGCCGCAGCGCCGCGCGATGGCGAGCATCGCCGCCGAGCGCGCGGCGGGAACGCCGTAACGGCTGGCGCTGGTCATTAGGGAACGACCCCGACGAACGGGAGAACGAAATGAACGACGCACCGGCGCTGACGCACCGCCTGCTCGCGCTCGCGGAGCACGCCGCGAAGCTGCTGCAGGCCGAGCGCGAGACGGTCGGCGTGTGCGAGGGCGCGGCCGGCGGCCTGATCAGCGCGGCGCTGCTCTCGGTGCCCGGCGCGAGCAATTACTTCCTCGGCGGCGGCGTGATCTACACGCTCGCCGCGAGCCGCGCATTCATCGCGGGCGCGGTGAAGCCGCCCGAGAACCTGCGCGGCGCGAGCGAGCCGTGGGCGCTCCATCTCGCGCGCTCGGCCGTCGTGAAGCTCGGCGCGAACTGGGGGATCGGCGAGGGCGGCGCCGCGGGGCCGACCGGGAACCGTTATGGCGACCCCGCCGGCCACGCGTGGGTCGCGATCGCCGGCTCGCGCGAAGTGACGCGCCGCGTGCTCACCGGCGACGCCGACCGCGTCCGCAACATGGCCGCGTTCGCAGAGGCTGCGCTCGAGTTGTTGGTGGAGACGCTCGAAGCCGAGGCCGCCAAGTGAGACGGCCCGGCGTTCTCAGTGACTGATCCGCCCGATCAGCCCGCGCAGCCGCCCGCCGACCTGACGCTCCGCCCAGGCCGAGACGCGCTGGATCGCCGCCAGCGCGTCCCCCTGCCCCGACCAATGCGCGCGCACGACGTCCGGATGCACGCGGTTCACGAGTCGCGAGACCGTGACGGCGAGCATCAGCGCGTCGTCGATCAGACCGATCGGCCCGAACAGGAACTCGGGCAGCAGGTCGACCGGCGATAGCACGTAGAGGATGCCGAGCAGCGCGATCGCCTTGTCGCCCGAGCGCACGCGCGGCTCGCGCAAGAGGCGCAGCACGAGCACGACGAGATCGGGCGCCGCGAGCAGCGCATCGCGCAGATCCGAGCTCGCGCCCGCGAGCGGCGCGCGCAGCGCAGCGCGCCAGCGGTCGTAGATGCGCCGCTCGCGCGCATTCAGGTCGATCTCGACGATCGGCTCGCTCATCGCGCCGCAGTCTATCGGCGCCAGCGAGTGCAAGTACGTCCCCGGGGCCCGTGACAGGCGGATGCCCGAGCGCTGGCGTCTGAGCCGTCCGCGGCACCGAGGCCACTGTTCGACTTCGCTCGCCTTCGGCTCGCTGCGCGCGCCGCTGCGCGGCGCTTGCTCCTCAGACGAACGGGTTCTTGCGCTCGCGGCGGCCGGCTTCGAGCAGCTTGTCGATCGCGATCTTCACGGTCGCGACGCGCGCCTGGATCGCGGCGTCGTCCTCGTTTGCGCTGCCCTCGAAGCGGAGCGGGGCGCCGAAGTGGATGCGGTACTTCACCGGCAGCGGCAGCAGGCCGAGCGGGCCGAACAGCGGGAACGTCGGCGTGATCGGGAACGCCGGCATGCCGAGCAGCCGCGCGAGCGGCTTCAGGTCCCACAGGCCCGGCTGCTGCTCCTCGGAGCCGACGATCCCGACCGGCACGATCGGCGTGCGCGTCTCGACCGCGAGCCGCATGAAGCCGGTGCCGAAGCGCTGCAGCCGGTAGCGCTCGCGGAAGGTCTTGTTCATTCCGCGCACGCCTTCCGGGAACACCATCACGCACTCTTCCGCGTCGATCAGCGCGCGGAAGTTCTCAGGGGTTCCGACCAGCCCGCCGCCGCGCGTCACGAGCTCGCTGACGAACGGCAGCCGCGGGATCCAGTACTCGCCGAGGCCGCGCGCGAGCCGCGGCGGCTCGGCCTCGAGCAGCATCGCGACGCCGAGCATCGCCGCGTCGAACGGCAGCTGCCCGGCGTGATTCGCGATCAGCAGCACGCGGCCCTCGGGCACCTGCTCGATGCCGTGCGTGACGACGCGGAAGTAATGGCGGTAGAGCAGCGCCGTCGGCAGCAGGCCGCGGTGCGCCTGCTCCGGCTCGAGCCCGAAACGATCGACGCCGTACTCGTTGAGGCGCGTCGGCACGCGCGCGAGGCGCTCGGTGACGAGCGCGTCGAGCTCGCGCACCGAGTCCGGCAGCGTGCGCGTCAGCGTCTCGACGAGGCGCGTGAGCGCGCTCGGCGGCGTGCGCTCCGCCTCGCTCACGAATCGCTCCGGCGCTCGCGGTGCGCGGCGAAGGTCTCGCGCAGCCCGAACAGCGGCTTCCAGCCAGTCATGTGCTGGAACCGCTCGCCCGAGATCGTCACCGGGAACTTCAGGTAGTCGATCGCGCCCTCCGGCCACGGCAAGAGGCCCGCCGCGAAGCTGGTGCGGATCCACGGACGCATCACGAACTCCGGAAGTGCGAGCGGAAAGCGCCGCACCTCGGAGATCGCGGTGCGCAGCGGGACCTGCCCCGGCCCCACGACGTTGAAGACGCCCGCGAGCTCGCGGGTCAGCGAGAGCGCGATCGACTCCGCCCAGTCGTCCTCGTGCATCACCTGGATCAGCGGGTCGAAGCCGAGCACGATCGGCGGGCGCAAGCGGCGCAGGTAATCCGCGAGCATCCCGGTCGAGTGCGGGCCGAGCACGTGCACGGGACGAAGCACCGCCGTGCGCACCTCGGGCACGCGCCAGACGAACGCGCTCGCGAGCGCGTCGACCTCCACGCGATCGCGGATCTCCGGATAGCTGCGGCTCGCGGACAGCGGCACGTCCTCGGTCATGTAGAGCGGGTTCTCGGGCGCCGCGCCATACGCGGTGCCGGTCGAGACGACCACGAGCTGCTTCACCCCGAACGCGGCGCAGTGGTCGAGCAGGCGCTTCGTTCCGCGCACGTTCTGGTCGTGGCGATTGCGGGCATCCCCGCGCATCTCGCGCCGCACGCCGAGGTGCACCACCGCCTGCGGGCGCTCGGCGCGCATCACCTCCTCGAGCTCGCGCTTGCGCAGGTCGGCGACGTGCATCGCGATCTCGCGCGGTCGGCCCTGCCACGAGCGCGTGTCGACGCCGCAGACCTGCCAGCCGCTGGCGAGGCGGCGGGCGAGCAGCCGCCCCAGCGCGCTCGAGATGCCGGTGATCAGGACCTTGCCCATGGCGCCTCGCACGATCCGAACGTCCGACTATCGGTCTGTTTACTCCGAAGGTGGCCCGAATCTCGCGGCCGGCACACTTCCACTGGCGAAATCGAGTCGGTAAGGTTGCCGCGCCCCTCGCCCCCTCGGGGCCGAGACTCTGGTCACCAAGCCTCCTCTTAGAAGGATGGGCGTGTCCGACTCCGCACCGCAGTACGAGCCGATCAAGATTCCGCTGACCGAGCCCGTGCATGGGCTCGACTCGGTGACCGGTCGGCTCGGCGTCCCCGAGTGGTGGCCGACCGGCGCGCGCGTCTCGGTGGTGATCGCGCAAGCGTCGATGGACGAGGATCCGCTGCTCGACACGCTGCAGAAGGCGCTGACCGAGCGGAAGTATCTGACGCTGCGCTTCCCGATGCCGTACATGGTCGCGGAGAAGAAAAAGCCCGACGAGCCGCTGGTGATGGTGCGGACTTATCAGGCCGCGATGCAGGTGCTCTCGCAGGATCCCAGCGCGGCGCCCGCCTACGTGTTCGCGGGCGGCAAGAACGCAGGCGCGATCGCCGCCGCGCACGCCGCGACGACGCGGCTGCGCATCCAGGGCCTGTTCTTCCTCGGCTATCCGCTCCACAAGCAGGGCGATCCGAAGGACGTGCGCGCCGATCGCCTCTACCGAGTGATTACGCCGATGCTGTTCGTGACCGGCTCGAAGGACCGCCACTGCGAGCTGCCCGCCTTGCGCAAGACGCTGACGCGCGTCGGCGCGCCGGTGCAGCTGCACGTCGTCGAGGAAGGCGACCACCAGCTGCACGTCGCGAAGAAGAGTCCGCGGACGCAGGACGAGGTGAATCGCGAGGTGCTGGCGGTGCTCGAGACCTGGATTCGGAAGACGCTCGGGTCTCCGTAGCACCTTTGATCGCGACGCCGCCGCGCGGTCCGGCGGGGGCTCGCGCCGCTCACCGGCGTGGCCGCGATGGACCGAGCCTCGCGCCATTCGAGGATCTTGGCGCGCTGCGATTCGAGCGTGAGCGCGTCCACGCCTGGGGCTTCGCTCTGCGACCCCGCCTGCCCGCGCGGCTCCTTGCAACGCGTTGGCGGCGGGCAGCTCGAACAATGAAGAGGAGAAGTGACGCGACGGCGCCATCGAGGCGCCGACGCGTCACTTCCATCGTGCTGCGCGAGACGGCTTAGTCTTTGCGTGATGGCATGGCACACGATTTCGCCCGCGTCTCGAATTCGGGTCGGGCAGGTGTTGCCGTTCGTCGTCGCGGGACGCCTGCTGGCCGTCGGGCGCACCGACAGCGGGTACTTCGCGGTGGATGGGATTTGTCCGCATGCGGGCGGGAATCTGGGCGAAGGCGAAGTCGAGAAGGAGTGCGTGATCTGTCCGATCCATGGGTTCGCGTACGACGTGCGCTCCGGTCGCGGGCTGGATGATGAGGCGAACGTTCGCGTGCACCGGGTCGAGGTCGATGGCGATGTGCTGCGCGTCGAGCTGCCGGATTGAGCGCTTGCGCCGAGACGGGCACTCGCACCAAGCTGCGCGGACCGGAGGCTCCCGATGTCGGATCTCTACTTCGCGCAGCTAACCGTCGGCGAAATGCAGAACTTCGCGTACCTGATCGGGAGCCGGAGCGCGCGCGAGTGCCTCGTCGTCGATCCCGCGTGGGCGGTCGACGAGCTCGTGGATCGCGCGGAGGCGGACGGGATGCGCGTCGCGGGCGCGCTCGTCACCCACTACCACCAGGACCACGTCGGCGGGCGCATCTTCGGCATGGAGATCGAGGGGCTCGCGCGGCTGATGGCGCGCGCGCCGGCGCCGGTGCACGTGAACGCGTACGAGGCCGATGGCGTGCGCAAGGTGACGGGGCTCTCGGAGAGCGACCTCGTGCGCCACGAGAGCGGCGATTCGCTCGCGCTCGGAGGCATTACGGTGCGGCTGCTGCACACGCCCGGACACACACCGGGCTCGCAGTGCTTTCTGGTCGAGGAGGCGGGCGCGCCGGGCAAGCTCGTCAGCGGCGACACGCTGTTCCTCGGCAGCTGCGGGCGCGTCGACCTGCCCGGCAGCGACGCTGCGCAGATGTACGACAGTCTCCATAACAAGCTGAAGAAGCTTCCCGACGACACCGTGCTCTACCCGGGCCACTTCTACGCGTCCGAGCCGTACGGCTCGCTGGGCGAGCAGAAGCGCAGAAATCCGTACCTGCGCGCGGCCTCGCTCGAAGACTTCCTGACGTTCCTCGGCGCCTGAGCGCCCCATGCTGAACGGCGCGGCGCCGCTGCCGACTTCGCAGATCGTCCTCTACGCGCTGCCCGGCGCGGGGGTCAGCTTCGTCTACACGCTGTTCATGATCGCGTACCTGAAGTTCGCGACGGACAAGCTGCTCGTTCCTGCGCTCGCGATGGGCTGGATCTTCCTCGTCGCGAAGGTGTGGAACGCGATCGCGGATCCGCTGGTGGGCACCTGGAGCGATCGCACGCGCTCGCGCCTCGGGCGGCGCAAGGCGTGGCTGCTCGGGTCGGCGCTCCCGATCGCGCTGTTCACGTGGATGGCGTGGTCGCCGCCGAGCACGAGCGGCGACGCGTTCGAGATCGCGTGGGTCGGCGTCGCGGTGCTCGGCTTCTACAGCGCGTTCACCGCGTTCGAGGTGCCACACGCCGCACTCGGCGCCGAGCTCGCGCAGGAGCCGTTGCTGCGCAACCGGGTGTTCGGAACGAAGTACTTCGTGCGCTCGATCGGCCTCTTGCTCGCGCTCGTGTTCGGCTCCGTCGTGGTGCTCGATCCGGCGCGCGACCGCCAATTGGCGAGCTCGCTCGCGATCGTCTCCGGTCTCGTCACGGCTGCGCTGATCGCGTATGCGGTCGTACGGCTCCCAGCGGAACGCTCGGATTATCAGGGACGCGGGGGCGTCGACCTGCGAAAGGCGCTGCGCGACGTGTGGCGCAATCGCAATGCGCGGCTGCTCCTGATCGCGCTGTTCGTCGAATCGCTCGGTCTGGGCGGCCTCACCGTGCTCGTCCCGTACGTCACCGAGTACGTGATGCTGCGCCCGGACGTCACGCCGTGGATGCTGCTGACGTACATGCTCTCGACGTTCCTCGCGATCCCGGTGTGGGTCGTCCTCGCGCGCCGCTTCGAGAAACGGAAGCTGTGGCTGTTCGCGATGGCTCAGGCCGGCATCGGGTTCGGGCTGATCTTCTGGGTCGGCGAGAACGACTGGCCGCTGATGGCGATCTCGTCGCTGATCGCGGGCAGCGGCGGCGCGTGCGGCAACTCGATCGGCCAGTCGCTGAAGGCGGACCTGATCGACCTCGACGAGCTGAACACCGGGGAGAGAAAGGAAGGCGCCTACTTCGCGGCGTGGAGCTTCGTCTCGAAGCTGGGCAACGCGCTGCTCGCGAGCACGGCGGCATTCGTTCTCGCGGGGGCCGGCTTCGTGCCGAACGTCCCGCAGTCCGACCTGGTGAAGCTCGCGCTCATCTCGTTGATGGGCGGCGCGCCGATGGTCGGCTACGCGATCGGCTGCCTCGTCTTCTCGCGCTTCTCTTTCTCTCAGGCCGACCACGCGCGCGTGCGGGCCGAGCTCGACACGCGCGCGGCCGCGCGCGCGGCGCCGGGGACCGCGGCGCCGTGAGCTACCCCGCGGTCTCCCCACTTCCGCCGCTGATCACGAGCCCCATCCCGTGGCTGCGCGCCGGCTACGACTTGTTGGAGGACGCGACCTCGTTCCTGCGCGCGCAGCGCGAGCTGTGGGGCGACACATTCGTCGTCGACGCGTTCGGCTACCGGCTGTTCTTCGTGTTCGGCGCGAAGGGCGTCGCTGCACTGTATGCGGCCGAGGAGGATCACGCGAGCTTCGGCCTCGCGACCTACGAGCTGGTGTTCCGCCGCAAGATCCCGAACGAGCTCGCGCTCGGCCGCCGCAATCGCCCGCACGATCTGTTCAAGAATCCCGACGTCGAGAGCTACCTCGAGCAGCTCGAACGCGCAGTCGAGCTCGAGATCGCCGGCCTCGGCCAGCGCGGCGTGTTCGAGTGCTTCGCGCTCGCGAAGCGGCTCGGCTACCGGCTCGGGCTCGCGTCGTGGGCGGGCGTCGAAGCGGCCTCACCCGAGCGGCTGCCCGGCCTGATCGAGGCATTCGATCGGCTCGACACGGCCGATTCGTTCGTGCGACCGCACTCGTTGTTATGGAGCACGCTGACCCGCAAGCGCGGTGAGCGCGCCGCGATGCGTGCGATCGAGCGCACGCTCGGCGAGATCCTCGACGCGCGGCGCGCGAGCGGCGAGCCGCGCGGCGACTTCCTCGAGCGCATCGACGAAAGCTTCGCCGACCTTCCGCCCTCCGAGCGCAACGTCCAGGTCGCGCGCGACGTGATGCTGATCCAGATGGGCGCACAGTCGAACCTGCCGGCCGCTTTCGCGTGGACGCTCGTCCACCTGCTGCTGCATCCGCCGCTGCTCGAGGCCGTGCGCGACGGTGACGACGCGCTGATCGAGCGCTGTGCGAACGAATCGATCCGCTGGGCGCAGCGCTCGCTGACGCTGCGCCGCGTGCTGCGCCCGTTCGAGATCGAGACCGAATCCGGGCATTTCACGCTCGCGCCGGGCGTGCTGCTCGCGACGATGCTGTCGGTCACGAATCGCAGCGCAGCGCCCGGGCTCGAGGCGTTCGACCCTGGGAACTACTCCGGCCGGAAGCTCGTCGAGCCGGTCGCGAAAGCGCTGCCCGCACGCGAGCTCGTCTCGACGTTCGGCCACGGCCGACACAGCTGCCCCGCGCAGCGCTTCTCGATCAGCGCGATCCGGATCGCGGTCCGCCGCTTGGTCGATCGCTTCGAGCTCGAGCCGCAGTTCCGCATCGCGCGGCCGCGGGCGCGCCAGCTCGGCGGCGTCGCGCGCTGCGACAACGCGTGCAACGTCGACTACCGCGTTCGCGGCCTGCCGCGCTTCGTCTCGTACGACGCCCCGCCCGCCGCCTTGCCGGGCTCGCCCGCGCGATCGGCAACGCACGCGTAACGCCCCGAATCGCAGCGGTTTTCTCGACGCGGCGCGTTGAAGCCCTAAACCTCGTCCGCAAGCGCCGCGAGAGCGGCGCGCGCAGCGAGCCGAAGGCGAGCGAAGTCGAACAGTGGCCTCCGTGACGCTGAACTTTCCAGGCGTCACGCCGTCGCGAATCCGCCCCGGGACCGTTACCGTGCGCGCCTTCTTTTCGGCCCCCTCTTGGTGCTTTCCGCGCGCTCCGCGCGCCCAGCCTCCGCGGGGTCCGAGCGAACCCCGGAGAACGAGCACCATGAAGATTTTGGTCTGCCTGAAGCAGGTGCCGCACCAGGACGCGCGCCTCGACATCGCGAGCGACGGCTCCTGGATCAAGGAGGACGGCATCAAGTTCGAGATCAACAGCTACGACAGCTTCGCGCTGGAAGAGGCGCTGCGGCTGAAGGACGCGGGCACGGCGACCGAGGTGATCGTCGCGTCGATCGGCCCCGAGCGCGTGACGCAGGCGCTGCGCACCGCGCTCGGCATGGGCGCGGATCGCGCCGTGCACGTGAAGGACTCGGCGATGGACGGCAGCGACGCGCTCGGCATCGCGCGCACGCTGGCGGCGGTCGCGAAGAGCAACGGTGCCGACGCGGTGTTCATGGGCCTGATGAGCGACGACAGCAACGCGTCCGCGGTGGGCCCGATGATCGCCGAGCTGCTCGGCGTCCCGAGCGCGAGCGGCGTCGTGAAGGAAGAGAAGACCGCGACCGGCTTCAAGGTCGAGCGCGAGCTCGAGGGCGGCGCGCTCGAGGTGGTCGAGGTCAGCGTGCCGTGCGTGCTCGCGGTGCAGACCGGCCTGAACCAAGTCCGCTACGCGTCGCTGAAGGGCATCATGGCCGCGAAGAAGAAGCCGATCGACGTGAAGACCGCGGCCGATCTCGGCCTCGCGGGCCAGGTCGGCGCGGGCGCGGCCAAGGTGAAGATCCAGAAGATCTACGCGCCGCCGAAGGGCACGGGCGCGCAGATCCTGAAGGGTTCGCCGGACGAGGTCGTGACCGGGCTCGTCGGCAAGATCAAGGAGCTCGGTCTGCTCTAACGAGCGGACCGAAGGAGCGATTTCGATGAGCACGATTCTCGTCGTAGGTGAGATCCAGAAGGGCTCGGTTCGCGAAGCGAGCTACGAGCTGATCACGTTCGCCAAGAAGATCGGCGGTGACGCGAAGGGCCTGATCATCGGCAGCGGCTGCGGCGCCGAGGCCGAGGCGTTCGCGAAGAAGGGCGCCGGAACGGTCTACGTGGCCG
This sequence comes from Myxococcota bacterium, assembly GCA_035762585.1. Taxonomy (GTDB): domain Bacteria; phylum Myxococcota_A; class UBA9160; order UBA9160; family UBA6930; genus VGRF01. The sequence goes on along the minus strand of DASTOI010000352.1, from coordinate 1,628 downwards.
ACGATCCGGCGCTCGCGAACTACAACGTCGACGGCTGGACGCGCGCGATCAAGGCGGCGGTGGCCGCCTCGGGCGCGACGACGGTGCTGATCTCGAACACGCCGTCGGGCTGGGACTGCGCGGCGCGCGTGGCCGCCGGCCTCGACGCCGGCTTCGTCTCCGACGCGTTCGACTTCGCGGACGGCGCGTTCGTGCGCCGCGTGTTCAACGGCAAGCTCGACGCGAAGGTCATCTCGAACGCCGCGAAGACCGTTGTCACCGTGCAGCCCGGCGCGTGCAAGGCGTTCGAGGGCTCGGCCGACGGCAAGACCGAGAAGCTCGCGGTCGACGTCTCGGGCCTGAAGGCGAAGTTCGTCGAGACGAAGGTAGGCGGCGCGAAGGGCCACGATCTCACGAAGGCCGAGATCATCGTCTCCGGCGGCCGTGGCGTCGGCGCGCCGGAGAAGTTCACCGAGGTGATCCAGCCGCTCGCCGACGCGCTCGGCGGCCAGATGGGCGCGTCGCGCCCGGTCGTCGACGCGGGCTGGCTGCCGCACGAGTACCAGGTGGGCTCGTCGGGCCAGATCGTCACGCCGAAGCTCTACCTCGCGTGCGGCATCAGCGGCGCGATCCAGCATCTCGTCGGCATGAAGGGCGCGAACTACATCATCGCGATCAACAAGGATCCCGATGCGCCGATCTTCGAGGTCGCGCAGCTCGGCGTGGTCGGCGACCTGTTCGAGATCGTCCCGAAGCTGACCGCAGCGGTGAAGGCGGCGAAGGGAGCTTAGGGTGCCTGATACGTCGGATTTTCATAATGGCATGAAGCTGGAGATCGACGGCGATCCCTGGGTGATGACGTACTTCCAGCACGTGAAGCCCGGCAAAGGCGGCGCGTTCGTGCGCACGAAGATCAAGAACCTGCGCACCGGCAAGAGCGTCGATCGCACCTACCGCGCCGGCGAGCGCGTCGTCGAGGCCGACGTCGAGGACCGCACGATGCAGTACCTCTACGCCGAGTCCGACGGCATCGTGTGCATGGACACGCAGAACTACGAGCAGATCACGATCCCGCTCAAGCAGGTCGGCGGCGCGAGGAACTACCTGCAGGAGAACGCCGAGGTCTCGGTGATCCTCTACAAGGGTCAGCCCATCAGCATCGAGATCCCGTCGTTCGTGATCGCGAGAGTCGTGCAGACCGATCCCGGCGTGAAGGGCGACACCGCGTCCGGCGCCACCAAGCCCGCGAAGATCGAGACCGGCGCCACCGTGCTCGTCCCGCTCTTCATCAAGGAAGGCGAGACGATCCGCGTCGACACCCGCACCGGGGAGTACGTAGAGCGCGTCGCGTCGTAGCTCGGATCGACGTTTCCCTCTGCGTACTGCGCTCGCTCGAATACGTCGAGCGCGTCGCGTCCTGATCCGCGCCGCCGCTCCGCGCCTCCCACGACGCGCGATCCCCTTCTCGCCCACGCGGGCGCGACGACGCGAAGCGTGCGGAGCGGTCGGCTCGATGCCGACCGCTCCGCAGCCTCTCCCCCCAACCACGCTTCCAGGCCAAAGCACGAGCGGCCGCGGCGGGGCCGGGGGCGGCGGCGCCGAGGTCGAGCGCAGCGGAGCCCCCCTGAGAATGCCCCGCGGTCCACTCG
>DASTOI010000351.1:0-3593 GCA_035762585.1 Myxococcota bacterium | reverse complement strand
CGGGCGCGATGCCGCTCGCGTGCTCGACGTCGACGACCGTGAACGCGGGCTCGAACAGCGGCAGCGCCGCGAGCACGCGCCCGCGTGCGTCGGCGACGAACGAGCCGCCGTGGAAGATCAGCTCGTCGTTGCCGCCGACCTGATTACAGAACGCGATCGGCACCGAGTGCTTCGCCGCCAGATCGCAGAAGATGCGGCGCAGCTCGGCGGGCTTGCCCACATGCCACGGCGAGGCGGAGAGGTTGAGCACGAGCTCGGCGCCCGACTTCGCGAGCTCGCCGGTCGGGTCCGCGAAGTAGCCGATGCGATCCACCCAGCCGTCCTCGCAGACCGTGAGGCCGACGGCGGCGCCGGGCAGCTCGATCGCGCGCCGCTTCTCCGCCGGCGCGAAGTAGCGCTTCTCGTCGAACACGTCGTAGGTCGGCAGGTGCGTCTTCGCCTGGACCGCGACGCGCGCGCCGCCGCGCAGCATCACCGCGGCGTTGACGAGCCGCTTGCCGTCGCGCGGCTCGGTCTCGAGCACGGCGCCGACGACGATCGCGACGTCGCGCGAAGCGGCGGCGAGCGAGTCGAGCTCGCGCAGCTGGTCGCGCACGAAGCCGTCGCGCTCGACGAGATCGAGCGGCGGGTAGCCGCAGAGCGCCAGCTCGGGGACGACGACGAGATCGGCGCGCTCCGCCGCCGCCCGCGCCGCCGCCTCTTCGATCAGTCGCCGGTTTCCGGCGAGGTCCCCGACCGTCGGGTTGATCTGGGCGAGCGCGACGCGCATCGCGGCAGGGTCCCGCGCGGGCGGCACGCGTGCAACATCACGCTGCTCGCTTGACTTAGCCGCGCGGCTAAGCGAAGAATTTGGTTAGCCATCCGGCTAACCATGAAAGGAGGCGCGCGATGCCGAAAGCCGCCAAGGAAACGGTGATCTGTCACTACCGGGTCAAGCCGGGCGCCGAGCCGGAATTCGTTCGGCTGCTGCGCAAGCACTGGCCGACGCTGCGACGCCTCGGCGCGGTGACGGCCAAGAAGTCACTCGTCTACCGGGGCGCCGACGGCGAAGGCCGCCCGATGTTCTGGGAGATCTTCGAGTGGCGGAGCGCTGAAGCGTTCGAGAAGGCGCATCGACATCCAGAAGTGCTCGCGATCTGGGAGCCGATGGACGCGCTCTGCGAGGCGCGCGGAAGCAATCCGAACATGGAGTTCCCGCACGTCGCCCCGCTGGCTCTGTTCGAATGACGCGCCGCCGCGACGGCCTGGCGGAGGTCGACGACATCGAGCGCGTGTTCGCGGCGCTCGCTCACTCTTCGCGCCGGCAGATCCTCGGCGTGATCAAGGCGCGCGGCGGGCGAGTCAAGGCCGGCGACATCGCGGACCGCTTCGCGTGCAGCTGGCCGACGACCACGCGGCACCTCGGCGTGCTCGAAGCGGCGGGGCTCGTGCGCGTCGAGCAGAGCGGCCGCGAGCGCTGGTACGTGCTCGACGCGAAGCGCCTCCACACCGTCGCCGGCGGCTGGCTGCGAACGCTCGCCTAGCGCCGCGGCGCAAGGGCAATCGGGGTCTGGCACGGCTCGTCGAAAAAGGGGCAATTCGTGCCTGACCCCAATTGCTCCTACTCGGGCCCGCGCACGCCGTAGCCCTGGGCACGGAAGTGGGCGAGCGCGCCGTCGGGCGCGAGCACGCGGTCGAGCGCGACCATCGCGAGCGAGACGCGGCTCTGCGCGAGCGCCGCATCCGCGAGCGCGAGCCAGTCTGCCTGCGCGCGCGCGATGATCGGCTGGATCTCGGGCGCGCTGCCGATCGCCTGCCAGCAGGACGCCTGCTGGTCCGCAAAGGGCACCGCGCGAAACGCGTCGATGTCGCCGTCCGCCCACGCGCTCGCTCGCTCGCGCATCGCGCCGATGTCGGTCTCGAGCCGCGCGATCGTCGTCTCGAGGCACGCGATCTGCTGCGGCTCCGGGATCTCGCCGAGCGCGGCGAGCAGCTTGGCCGGATCCTCGAGCTCGATCTTCACCTGCCGAATCTCGACGTCGCGCTTCTTCGCGAGCCGAATCACGCGCTCGTGAACGTCGTTCTCCATCGTGAGGCCGACGCGATCGACCGCGGCTTCGAACAAGCGCCCAGCGGCGAAGATCGGCCGCAGCTCTTCCAGCTTGCGGTCGCGCTGCGCGTACTTCGCGCGCAGCGCATCGAAGCGCTCGAACAGCGGCGCGGGCAGCACCTGCGCGAGCGTGGCGTCATTCGGGTTGCGCTGGATTCCGCGCCATTGGCGATAGAGCTTGAAGCCGCCGATCAGCCCGATGCGTGCGCTGACCGCGCCGCCCGCGGCGACCACCTCCTGCGCGTGATCGAGCACCTCCTCGACCGCCGCCGACTTCCATTCCATGCGCTTCGGCAGCGGCTGGAGCAGGCCGAGCAGCCAGAGCGTGTGCTCGCCGCTCGTGATCTTCCAGAGCTGCGGCCCCGGCCGCTCGCCGAGGATGACGATCTCCTCCACCGGCTCCGAGCTCGCGCGCAGCGCGAGCGAGAGCAGCGCGAGCCCGCATGCGAGCCTGAGAATTCGCATCGAGCCTCCGTTCGGCGCTGGCTGCACGATAGAGGGCGGAGCGGCTCGAATCGTTCGCGCATTTCGGCGCGCGCGCTCGCGTGTCACCCTGCGCGCGCGCCGGTGGAGGAGCGATGTCGCGCGATTCGGACGTGATCGGCCCCAGCTCGAGCTTCTACGTCTCGCAGCGCCTGCGCATGCATTACGTCGACTGGGGCAACGATTCCGCGCCGCCGCTCGTGCTCGTGCACGGCGGCAAGGATCACGCGCGCAGCTGGGACTGGGTCGCGCGCGAGCTGCGCCGCGACTTTCACGTGATCGCGCCGGATCTGCGCGGGCACGGCGACAGCGCGTGGGCGATCGGCGGCTCCTACGCGATCGCCGAGTTCGTGTTCGACCTCATCCAGCTGGTCGACGCGCTCCACCTCGCGCCGCTGACGATCATCGGCCACTCATTAGGGGGCGCGATCTCGCTGCACTACACGGGGCTCTTCCCGCAGAACGTCACGAAGCTCGTCGCGATCGAGGGGCTCGGCCCTTCGCCCGAGCTCGAGCGCAAGCTCGAAGCCGGGCCAGCGTCCGTGCGACTGATGGAGTGGATCCAGTCGCAGAAGGAGATCGCGAAGCGCCAGCCGCGCCGTTACGCGTCGATCGACGACGCCGCCGGGCGCATGCGGGACGAGAACGAATTCCTCTCGCCGGCGCAGGCGCGCCACCTGACCGTTCACGGCGTCGCGCGCAACGAGGACGGCACGTTCTCCTGGAAGTTCGACCCCTACGTGCGCAGCTTCGCGCCCGTGCGCTTTCGCGGCGACGACGTGCGCTCCCTCTGGCAGCGCATCACCTGCCCCACCTTATTGGTGCGCGGCGAAGAAAGCTGGGCCAGCGACCCCGTCAAAGACGGCCGCATCGCCCCCTTCCGCAACGCCCGCCTCCTCAACGTCCCCAACGCCGGCCACTGGGTCCACCACGACCAGCTCGAAGTCTTCCTACGCGAGACGATGAAATTCCTGGCCGAGTAAACAGCGCCAACGCTCGCGCTAGCACGAAAGAGAAGTGA
>DASTOI010000350.1:0-5008 GCA_035762585.1 Myxococcota bacterium | reverse complement strand
GCCCCAGTTCACGAGCGCGGCCCACTGCTGGACCGCCGTCTCCATGATGACCGCATCCGCGGCGCAATCGTTGCTCCAGCAGTGGTGCTGGTCCGGTGAGAGGCGCCGCACGATGCGCGAGCTGGAAGGCGTCGTCAGGTTGACCTTGCCGTTGTCCCAGACCGCTCGGAACGCGGTCGTCACGTTCGCGTCGGCGATCGGCGGCGACGCGGAGCCGCCCGCGACGTGACACGTCACGCACGGATAGTTGGGGTTGTTGAGGATCGGCCAGACCGTGGTCTGGAACGCGGCCTCGAGCTCGGCGTCGGTCGGGCCGCCGCTGCCGCCGCTGGGCGGCGGAGCGGGCGGAACCGCATCGTCGGGCTCGTCGCCGGAGTAGCTGCCGCACGCCGCGCTGAGCAGCGCCGCGGCGAGCAGCGGTGCGAGCCCGCGTGCGCGCGAGACGATCGAGAGGCGAGCGGAGGCGCTGGTCATCTTCAGCTCCCCATGCACCAGGTGGCGACTTCGGCGAAGACCCGCTTCATCGAGTGGCCGTTGGCTTCGAACACGTCGGTGATCCGCTCGATCTCGTCCGAATCCGCCTGATCATTGGGCGCTCGGAAGCAGAGCTGCTGGAACACCTTCTCCACCTGACAGACCGAGAAGGCGCGACTCATCGCCACCTCTTCGCCCATCGTCTTCGGACCGAAGCCGCCCGAGCTCGGGCCGCGCCAAACCAAGTTCGCGTGGGCGCCCTCACGCCAATAATTGTCCCAGCGGTTGTCGATCGTGACGTAGCCGAACGGGAACACGCCGTTGTTGATGCGGTACTTGGGCTGCACTTGTCCGGGCGTGTGCACGACGCGCATCTGCGTCTCGTCCCAGTTGAAGTAGGCGAACGCACCGGCCATCGGGTCCATGCCCGAGTGACAGCCGACGCAGGTGTTATGGAAGATCTGGCTGTCGCCGCCGGGGCTGCGCGTCACGTCCTGGCGGATGCGGTCCACCGGCAGCGTGATGTCGTGCAGCTGCTCCATGTCGCGGCACAGGAAGTTCATGCCGGTGAAGCGCCACGCGCGCCGGTTCGTGCCCGCGCTGAAGTAGGCCTCGCCGAACGCGCGCGTCGTCATCACGCCGGCGGTGTCGGCGGCCGCGACCTGCGCGCCGGCGAGCCCGGACTGCGTCACCGCGACGAACTGCGCCGGGGCGCCGAGATCGACGCGCTGCGACTCGAGCTGCTGATAGTGCTGGTTGTCGGTGTGCGAGTAGGCCGCGCTCACGACGCCCGGCGCACCCACGTAGACCACATCGGCGGTCAGCACTTCGGTGAACGGCCGATCGTCGCGGATCAGGCCGATCACCGTCGCGCTGAAGTCGTTCAGCGGCGCGTGCACCGTACGGTCGACGTTCGTCCACGGCGTCGCCCAGTTCTTGAGCACGACCCGGTAGAACTCGGGGTTCTGCATCGCGATGTTCGCGGCCGCGATCGGATCGCCGTTCTGGATCTCTGTCGCCATCGCGCTCAGCACCGCCTCGGATGGCGGCACGCCCGCGATGCGGTCGTGCATCCGGCGCGCTTGCTCGCGCGGTCCGGCCGCCGCGCCGCTCGCGAGCGCGAGCGCCGCGAACGCGGTGAGGCCGACGAGATGTCTGGCGATCGATCGCATGTGGAACTCCCGCGAGGGTCGCAACCCAAGGCTCCGTTTCGGCGAGGGCGGAGGGACCCGTTGTGACCTTTCTCACACGGCAGAAACGACGTTGCGGGCAGTTCGCGGCGAAGCTGCCGCGATTTCGATCACAAGTCGGGGGCCCTGCGCAGCCGACCAGTAGGCGCAGTGCGGCATGCCGGAATCCCGGTCTCGGGACGGCGCTCATTAGTTAGGGAGCGGAGCGGGATGCGGTGGCTCGGTGCGGCGCTCGCCGCGGCGCTCAGCTTGTTCTCCTCGGGGGCCGCGCGCGCTGCGGGCGACTGGGTCGCCGGCGCGGACGACGCGGGCGAAGCGCGCGTCGAGGCGCGCATCGTGGTCCACCCGACCGCGCGCGACGGCGAACGCATCCGCGCGGGTGTCCAGTTCCGGCTCGACCCCGGCTGGCACCTCTACTGGAAGAATCCCGGCGACTCCGGCATCGCGACCGACATCGCGTGGCGCGACGCCGATGCGAGCGCGCTCAGCTGGCCGGCGCCGCGCGCGTTCGAGGAAGCCGACGGCGAGCTCATCACGTTCGGCTACTCGGGCGAACTGCTGCTCTCGAGCTGGCTGACGCCGGCGCTCGGCGCCCACCGATTAGGCGCCGACGTCGCGGTGCTGGTATGCCGCGCCTCGTGCATTCCCGCCGATCTCGCGCTCGACGCGCCGCTCACAGCGTCGCCCGCGGAGCGCACCGAGCTGATCGCCGCATTCGCCGCGCACGACGCGGCGCTGCCGGTGATGCCGTCCGCGTTCGGCGCCAACGTGCGCGCCGAGCGAGGGGAGGACCCGCGCGAGGCGTGGGTGACGATCGCGCCCTGTGATCGCGACGGCGCCTGCTCTGCGCTCGGAGCGCCCGATGATGGGCCGGCGTTCTTCGCGGAAGCGGACGCCGGCGGGTTCGCGCGTGAGCTGAGCGCGGAGGCGACCGACGGGGCGCTGCGCATCGCGCTCCGCACGGACGCGGACGCGCTCGGCGCGCGACTGCGCGGCGTGGTTCGGCTCGCCGGCGCCGACGGCGCGCCGGTCGCGCTCGCGATCGACGAGCCGCTGCTCGGCGTGAGCGCCGCTGCCGGGGAAGCTTCCGCGGGCGCCGCTCAAGCGCCTAACACCTCGAGCGCAACCGCGGCCGGCGCAGCCCCGGGCGGGAGCGCCGCCGGCGGGCTGCTCGCGATGCTCGGCCTTGCGCTGCTGGGCGGCCTCGTGCTGAACCTGATGCCCTGCGTGCTGCCCGTGCTCGCGCTGAAGGTGTTCGCGGTCGGCGAGCTCGCGGGCCAGAGCCGTCGCGAGGCGCTGCGGCACGGCCTCGCGTATGCGGCCGGCATCGAGCTCTCGATGCTCGGGCTCGCCGGCGTCGCGCTCGCGCTGCGCAGCGCCGGCCACGCGGTGGGCTGGGGCTTCCAGTTTCAAGAGCCGGCCTACGTCGCCGCGATCTCGGCCGTGCTCACCGGCTTCGCGCTCAACTTGTTCGGCGTGTTCGAGATCGGCTTCCAGCCGAGCGCGCTCGCGAGCGTAGGCGCTGACGCTGGGGGTGCGCGTCGCTCGTTCTTCGAGGGACTGCTCGCGGTGGCGCTCGCGACGCCCTGCTCCGCGCCGTTCCTCGGCACCGCGATCGGCTTCGCGTTCGCGAGCCCGGCGCTCACGATCGCGCTCGTGTTCGTCACGATCGGCGCCGGACTCGCGCTGCCCTTCGTCGCGATCAGCGCGTTCCCACGACTCGGCCGCTTCATGCCGCGCTCGGGCGCCTGGATGGGGACCCTGAGAAGTGGGCTCGGCTTCGCGCTGCTCGCGAGCGTCGTGTGGCTGCTCTGGATCGTCGGGCGCAGCGCCGGCGCGGACGCGGCGCTCGGCTTGCTCGCGGTGCTGCTCGCGGGGTCGTTCGTCGCGTGGGTGTACGGGCGGCTCCAGCACTCGCGCGCGCGCCTCGCCGGCGCGGGCGCCGCGCTCGCGGTGGCGACGCTGCTGCTCGGCGGCGCGAACTGGGTTCGCGTCTCCGCCGTGCGCCCGGCAGCCGCCGCACAGGCGCACGCCGAGTCGGAGGCGTGGAGTGCGCTCGCGCTGCAGGAAGCGCTCGCCGCGGGCAAGCCGGCGTTCGTCTACTTCACGGCCGACTGGTGCCTCACCTGCAAGCTGAACGAGCGGCTCGCGATCGACACCGACGAGACGCGCGCGCTGCTCGAGGACGGCGGCTTCGCGGTGCTGCGCGGCGACTGGACGCAGCGCGACGAGGCGATCCGCGTCGAGCTCGCGCGGCACGGAAAGGCCGGCGTGCCGCTCTATCTCGTCTACTCGCCCGACGCTCCGGACGAACCTCGCGTGCTCTCCGAGCTGCTGACGCAAGAGCGCCTGACGGAGGCGCTGCGTGTTGGTGCTCAGAGGCGGTGAGCGAATGCAGCTTCACGAGCGTCCGCAGACGTCGAGGCCACTGTTCGACTCCGCTCGGCTCCGAAGACTCCGCCTCGCTGCGCGCGCCGAAGCGGTGCTTGCAGCGTGAGAACGCTCACACGTTCGCCGCACGCTCGGCCGATGCATCCCCCCGAGCTCAGGAGAACCCGATGACCCCTCGTTTCTTGCGCGCGCTTCTGCCGCTCGCCTTCGCGCTCGCTGCGAGCGCTTCGTTCGCCCTCGACGAGGGCGATCGCGCGCCCGACTTCCAGGCGCGCAGCGTGACCGGCGACGCCGAGGTCGTGCTGCACGAGATGCGCGGCAAGGTCGTGCTGGTCGACTTCTGGGCGTCGTGGTGCGCGCCGTGCAACGCGGCGATGCCGCAGCTCGAGAAGCTCTCGAAGGAGTTCCCGAGCGATCAGTTCGTCGTGCTCGGCGTCAACGTGGACAAGAAGCTCGCGGACGCGCGGCGCGCGCTCGAGAAGCGGCCCGTCACGTACCCGAACGCGAGCGACCCGACCGGGATGCTGCCGAAGCGCTTCGGCCTGCAGACGATGCCGACCAGCTACCTGATCGATCAGGACGGCGTCGTGCGCCTCGTGCACCGCGGCTACCGCAACGGCGACATCGACGAGCTGCGCGAGCAGGTGCAGAAGCTGCTCGACAAGAAGAAGAAGAGCTGAGCATGCTGCGCGTCGCTCTGCTGTTAGGACTCTGCGCGCTCGCGAGCGCATGCCAGCATGTCGATCCCTGGGAGCGCAACCTGCTCGCGCGGCCCGACATGGCGTGGGAGACGGACGAGATCGCCGCGACGCAGGAAGACCACACCTACTTCAGCAAGGAAGCGGCGATGCCGGGCGGCGGCGTCGGCGGAGGCGGCTGCGGCTGTAATTAGGCCGGCGCAGAGCACGCGGTGACGGAGGGGGCACGGATGAGTCAGAGGAAGCGACGGGCGC
>DASTOI010000349.1:0-2111 GCA_035762585.1 Myxococcota bacterium | reverse complement strand
GGTCTGCTCCTTCGGTCGGTGAGTCTGCATCACCGGAGTTAGAGACCGTCCGCCGCATCGGTGTGACATGGCGGGAGAGCGTGCCTTGAGCTGGCGAAGGCTTAGGTTTTGCGCTCGCGCGTCTCCTCGCCCCGATGTTCGCAAGTTCCATCCTTTTCGTCCCGGTTCGGGAGATGAGACGCGGGTCATCTCCCGAAGTGGCGCGACCCACTCGGGCCGCGAAGTGACTCTCGTACGGCTCGGCCGTACTCGAGATCGAGTCAGTGCTCAACGGCGCTCGTCGATCCCGTACCGCCGGGCGACCGCGAGCGCTGTCTCCGTCCAGGCGGCGATGAACCGCTCGTCGTCGACGCTGTCGGGCGTGCGAGCGAACGTGCGTCGCAGCGAGTGATACGCCGAGATCGACTCGACGAGCACGAGCGCCAGCGCGGGAAAGTCAGGCCGTTCGGCCGCGCCCGCGAAGCGCCCCCGCAGCCACTGCACGAGCTGCTCGTACGGCTGGCCGACGAGCCGGTCGAAGAGCTCGTCGCGCAGCTCCGGCGGCAGCCGAGCCACGTCGCGGCGCACGAAGCGCGCGAGGGCCGAGCGGCGTTCGAGCGAGCCGAGGTTCCAGCGCGCCAGGAGCGTGAACTCAGCACGCAGGTCGCCCAGCGGGAGCATCTCGATCACGGAGCCGAGCTCGTCGATGGCCCGCAGCTCATGCTCGATGGCGCACCGCAGCAGCTCTTGCTTACCGCCCCTGAAGTGTTGATAGAGCGCGCCCGAGCGCGGGGCCAGCCCGGCCGAGCGCTCGATCTCTCCCACGCTGGCGCCGTCGAACCCGCGCTCGGCGAACAGCTCGATCGCGGCGGTCATCAGCCGCTCGCGCGTGCCGGCTCCGCGCTCCACCATGGCGACATCATACGGCTTGACAAACCACTACGTTCGTAGTGATACTGGTTGCCATGACCCGAGCTTTCGTCCTCCTGCCGGCCGTGCTGCTCGTCGCCTTTGCCGTGCGCGCCAGATCGCTCACGCCCTGGCGTCGCTCCTGCCCGATCCCGACGACGCCCGCGCGCTGACGTGGCGGTCCGCGTCGAGCACCCGCTTTGCGCCCGCCTGTACGTGCGCCAGAGCGAGCAGGCCGAACGGCTCGGCCTGTCCGAGCGGCGCGCCGAGCTGCTCGCCGGGCTGAGCGGGAGGGTCCTCGAGGTCGGCGCGGGCAACGGCCTCAACTTCGGCCACTACCCGGCCGCCGTCACCGAGCTGATCGCCGTCGAGCCCGAGCCACACCTGCGCGAGCACGCCGAGCGCACGGCGCTCGAGGCGGCCGTCCCGATAACGGTGGTCGACGCGGTCGCCGAGGAGCTCCCGTTTCCGGACGCGGCGTTCGACGCCGCTGTCGCCTCGTTGATGCTGTGCTCGGTTACCGACGTCCCGGCGGCGCTCGCCGAGTTGCACCGCGTGCTGCGACCCGCGGGCGAGCTCCGCTTCTTCGAGCACGTCGCCTCGTCGCACCCGGCGTGGCGCACCCTGCAGCGGGCGGCCGACGCGACGGTCTGGCCGCGGCTTTCGGGCGGGTGCCACCTTGCCCGCGACACCGACGCGCTGATCGAGGCGGCCGGCTTCGCGATCGAACGCTGCGAACGCTTCACGTTCAGGATCCCTCCCGTTGACCCGCCGAAGACGCACGTCCTCGGCATCGCGCGGCGGGTTCAGGCGCCGGGCAGTCGTCCGGTCGCGTAGCGCAGGGCGAGCGCCAGCCCGCGTAGGAGACCGACCTGGCGCAGCAGCGTCAGGTTGTCCGACACGGTCCAGTCTTCGGCTATCTGCCCGTCCTGGGAGCGGCTGATCGTGATGCCCGGCAGCGTCACGCGCCGTCCGCGGTGCGTGCCTTGCAGCGTCCAGCGCGACACGACCTTCTCGCCCTCGCTGATCTAGTCGACGACGTCAATGCGCAGGTCCGGGAAAAGCGCGCGGTAAAGCGCGACCGAGAGGGCGATCCCGTCGTGGCCGCGGAACTCCAGCGCGTTCACGTGATCGACGAAGTCGGGCGCGTGCAGCTCGCGCGCGCGGTCGAGGTCGCCGCGCGCGCATACCTGTTCGAGCGCTGCGCGCGCGTGGATGGCTCG
>DASTOI010000348.1:0-2897 GCA_035762585.1 Myxococcota bacterium | reverse complement strand
CGGTAGTGGTCGGTGGTGAAGAACGTGTCGGCGCGCTCGGCGAGCAGCGCGTCGCGCAGCGGCTCCTCGGCGTGGATGACGAGGCCCTGCTCCTTCTCGTTGAAGCGCGAGAAGAATTTTCCGTCGAGCAGGAACGCGTGCATGCCGTACGACGTGCCTTCGCTGATGCCGGGGAACGAGAGCGCGAGCTTGCGCACTTCCGGCCACGTGACGCCGCGTTTTTTCGCGCGGCGCGCCGGCAGGTGCTCGGCCTTCGGACGCGCAGCCCGCTTCGGCCGGCGCGCGAGGTATTCGATCAACGCCGTCGCGTTGTTGCGCTCGGTCTCGCGCGTGCCGTAGACGAACGTGACCGGAACCCCTAATTGCTCGCGCAGCGCGTCCACGCCGGCGGGGTTCGCGTCGAGCTCCGCGAAATAGCGCCGCTTGAACTCGGACCACTTCGAAAGGTCGTGCGCGTACCACTTGCGTAGCGCGTTCGAGGGCGCGATCGCGCGCGCCCAGTGGTCGATGCGCGCCTTCGCCTTCGTGAGGCCGCGCGGCCACAGGCGATCGATCAGGATGCGGCGGCCGTCGCTCGCGGCCGGCGCGTCGTACGCGCGTTTCGTGCGCAGCGCCCGCATCGCCTTCGCCGGCGCTGCTGCGCGCCGAGCGCTCACGGCTGCTTCGCCGCCTCGGCGTCCATCGCCTTCCACACCTCGTCGAGGACGCCGAACGCCGTAACCGCTGCGGGCCAGCCCGCATAGTGCGCGACGTGCATCACCACCTCCTCGAGCTTCGCGCGCGAGAGGCCGAGGTTGCGCGCCGCGCGAAAGTGCAGGCGCTGCTCGTGCTCGCGGCCGAGCGCGACGAGCACGCTGGTCGTCACCAGCTCGCGCTCTTCGAGCGAGAGGCCCGGCCGGCTCCACAAATTCCCGAACACGTGCTCGACCGTCATGCGCGCGAAATCCGCGGGCAGCGCGCTGCGCGGCACCGCGCCTGCGAACAGCTTCTGCAAGATCGCGGCGCCTCTCTCCATCGGCGTCTCGGCCATCGCGTCGTCTCCTTCTGGGTTTGCATCGGGGACGTACTTGCGTGCAAGTACGTCCCCGATGCAAGTTCACTCGTCGACGACGCGGTTCTCGATCGCGCCGACGCCCTCGATCTCGACGCGCACCACGTCGCCGGGCACGAGCCACTTCGGCGGGCGCATCGCGACTGCGACACCGGCCGGTGTACCCGTCGACACGAGGTCGCCGGGCTCGAGCGTGAACGCGGTCGAGAGATGCTCGATCAGCGCCGCGCAGTCGAAGATCAGCTGGTCCGTGTTCGAGTGCTGGCGGCGCTCGCCGTTCACCCAGGTCGAGATCTCGAGCTTGCCCTCGTCCGCGATCTCGTCGCGCGTGACGAGCGCGGGCCCGAACGGGCAGTGCGTGTCGAACGACTTGCCCATCGTCATCGTCGGCGTGCGGCGCTGCCAGTCGCGCACCGAGACGTCGTTCACGACGACGAAGCCGGCGATCACGTCGCGCGCGGCGGCGAGCGGCACGTGGCGGCAGCGCTTGCCGATCACGAAGCCGAGCTCGCCTTCGTAGTCGAGCGCCTGCGAGACGCGCGGCCGCACGATCGGATCGAACGGCCCGCTCGCGGCCGTCACCTGCTTGTTGAAGACGAGCGGCACCTCGGGCGGCTTCTGATTCGTCTCACGCGCATGGTCGGCGTAGTTGAGGCCGATGCCGAGGATCTTCGGCGGGCGCAGCACGGGCGCGTGCAGCTTCACGTCGCAGAGCGGGAGCCGCGGCCCGCTCGCGCGCCGCGCGTCTGCGAGCGCGCCATCGCCGGCGTCGAGCAGCGCGAGCACGCTCTTCGGCAGCGCCGCGCCTGACAAGTCGACGACCGCGTCGCCGTCGAGCCGCCCCCAGCGCAGTGCGCCCTGAGAAGTGAACGAGACGAGCCGCATGTAATCCTCGATCGCGTTCGCGGGTCAGCCCGCGAACATCTGCTTCGTGCTCGCACCGATGAGCTCGACCACCTGCTTGCGCGGCAGCTTGTCGAACGCGGCGCGCACTGCGCGGTTGTCCTCGCCGGGGATGCAGACCGGCCCGTGCTCGCACGCGCGGGGGAGGTGATCGAGCGCCTCGCACGCGACGTCGGCGGGGTTCGCGAACGTCTTCGGGTCGGCGAGCGGCTTGTTACTGAGCAGGCCGGGGGTCGCGGTGTTGCCCGGGCAGAGCGCGACGACGTCGACGCCGTGCTCGCGCCACTCCCACCACAGGCCCTCGGCGAGCACGAGGTCGAACGCCTTCGCGGCGGCGTACTCGGCGACCCAAGCAGTCCCCTGATAACCGGCGAGCGAGGACGTGAGGATCAGCCCGCCGCGGCCGCGCTTCACGAGCCGCTCGCCGAGCACGTGGCTCGCCGCGAGCACGCCGTTCACGCCGACGCCGACCGCGGCCTCGTGCTGCTCGAGCGGGCGCGACAGGAACGCGCCGGCGAGCGGCAGCATCGCGGTGTAGACCGCGAGGCCGACGTCGAGGCGGCCGAGCACCGCGCGCAGCTGCGCCGCGACATCGGGCGCGGCGAGATCGAGCTGCGCGGTCTCCACATCGATCGCCGGGTTCGCGGCACGCACACGATCGCCGGCCGCCTCGAGCAGATCCGCACGCAGATCGATCAGCATGACCGAGAGCCCGCGCCGCGCGAGCTCCTCCGCGAACGCGAAGCCGATGCCCTGCGCCGCGCCGAGCACGACGCTCCACGGCCCGTAGCGCTTCGCGAACGCGTCGCTCATTCGTGGAGGCCGGCGAACTTCGCGAGGTAGCTCGCAAAGCGCGCGCGCACGCGCTCCTCGTCGAGGCCGTACTTCGCGAGCTGGTAGTCGTGCTTGCCGTGCTTGCCTTCGGGGTTCTCGGCGGCGAACG
>DASTOI010000347.1:0-5818 GCA_035762585.1 Myxococcota bacterium | reverse complement strand
GCGCGCGCATTCGGGCTAAAGCCCTTCGACGGCGTGCAGCTCGTCGTGGGACCGCTCTACCACGCGGGCCCATCGGCGTTCAGCTGGGGCTCGCTGCACGTCGGCCACAAGCAGGTGCTCACCACGCGCTTCGACGCCGAGGAGCTGTTACGGCTGATCGCGAAGCACCGCATCACGAATACCCACCTCGTCGCGACCATGTTCCACCGCCTGCTCGCTCTGCCCGAGCAGGTGAGGCGCCGCTACGACCTCTCCTCGTTGCGCATGGTCGTCCACAGCGCAGCTCCGACGCCGACCGACGTGAAGAAGCGCATGCTCGACTGGTGGGGCCCCGTGATCTGGGAGACTTACGGCGGCACGGAAGGCGCGGCCACGATCGCGAAGCCGCATCACTGGCTCGCGAAGCCGGGCACCGTCGGCCGCGCGGTGCGGGGCGTGAAGATCCACGTGTTCGACGGCGAGGGCGCGCTCTGCCCACCGGGAACGCCCGGGGCGATCTATCTCGAGATCGAGGGCTCGCAGTTCGAGTATTGGAAGGATCCCGAGAAGACGAGGGGCGTCCATCGGGGAAGGACGTTCACGCTCGGTGACGTCGGCTATCTCGATGCCGACGGATTTCTGTTCCTAACAGGTCGCCAGAGCGAGGTGATCATCTCGGGCGGCGTGAACATCTACCCCGCGGAGGTGGAGGCCGAGCTGCTCGCGCACCCGAGCGTCGGCGACGTCGCGGTGATCGGCGTGCCGAACGCCGAGTGGGGCGAAGAGGTGAAGGCCGTCGTGGAGCCGGCGCCGGGCGTGAAGCCCGACGCGGCGCTCGGCGAGCAGCTGATCGCCTTCTGCCGAGGCCGCATCGCACACTACAAGTGCCCGCGCAGCGTCGACTTCCGCGAGCGCCTTCCGCGCGAAGACAACGGAAAGCTCTACAAGCGCCGCATCCGCGACGAATACTGGCGTGAGACAGGGCGAGAGATCTGAAGGAGCTGAAGCATGCCGTTCGACGCGACTCCACACCTATCGCCTGATCAATGCGCACTGGTCTTGTTCGAATGCCAGGAGCGCATCATCGGCCCAGGCGGCCCGTTCAAGGGTCTGCTCGAAGACGTGGCCGAGAAGCGCATGATCCCGAGGCTTGCCCAGCTGCTCGCGGCCGCGCGCGCGAAGGGCGTGCTCGTCGTCTACTGCAACATGGCGTTCCGCCCCGACGGCCTCGGCGCACCGCTCACGCCGCGCAGCGAGAACGCGCCGAAGGGTCCGCCCGGGGCCGGCGTCGCGAGCCCGGTGGTCCCGGCGCTGACGCCGCTGCCGAGCGAGGTCGTGCTCGACCGCATTCAGGGCATGTCGGCCTTCACCGGCACTCCGCTTCAGCCGGTTCTGCGCGCGCGCAAGGTCGAGACGCTGGTCCTCACCGGCGTCTCGCTCAACATCGGAATTCCCGCGAGCGCCGTCGAAGCGCTCGGCAACGGCTATCGCGTCGTCGTGCCGCGCGATGGCGTTGCCGGCGACCCGCCGAGCTACGCGCGCGACGTGCTGCGGAACACGCTGAACAACCTCGCGTACCTCACGACCGTCGCCGAGATCGCGAACGCCTGGGGTTGGAGCTGGCAGGAGCCAGCCTGAAGAAGCACGGCGCGGCGGGAAGTGGCACCCCGGCCGAGAAAGCAGAATGATATAGACGATTCAGGATCGACGAGCGCCCCGAGCCGCGCGCCGCGGGCTCGAGGAGGACGGGGGGCGATGCGCGAAGTCTGGGTGTTCGACGTCGACGGCTGCCTGATCGACGCGATGACGGGCCGATCGCTGCGGCCGCTCGCCGCCGTGCTGCTGGGAGAGCTCCGCGAGCGCGGCGCCGAGATCGTGCTGTGGAGCGCCGCCGGCGCCGAGTACGCGCGACGCAAAGCCGCGTTCGTCGGTATCGCCGAGCTCGTCGCTGCCTTCTATGCGAAGACCACCCGCGACGCCGCCGGTCGCTGGAGCGCCGCGCATCTCGCGCCGGAGCACCGCGCCGCGACTTTCATCGACGACATGCCCGACGAGGCGCCGCACTCGCCGCGCCTCATCCCCGTCAGCCCCTACATCGCGGAGAACGCACACGACGGGGGCCTCGAACCCGTGCTCGAGCTCGTGCGCGCGTCCATTCGCTGAAAGGAGTCCGCCGTGTCGGAAGCCATGAAGGCCGACTTCGAGAAGGCCACGCAGTACACGTTCGACGATCGCGACGTCGACCGCGCCAAGCTGCTGCTCGGCATCGACGTCGCCTACCGGCGGCGCGAGCACTACGCGGTCGCGACTGCCGACGCGATCCGTAACTGGTCGCTCGGCATGGGCGACGACAACCCCCTCTACGTCGACGAGGACTACGGCACCACCACGCGCTGGGGCTCGCAGATCGGACCGGGCCCGATGGCCGGTCACGTGAAGACTCCGATGTACGGCGACCCGATGCCCGACGAGGTGAGGAAGGCGACGAAGAGCCTCTTCCGAGGCATTCACGTGTTCGTCTCGGGCGGCACCTGGGATTGGTACCGGCCGATCTACCCAGGCGACCGCCTCTACGCGTTCGGCGGCGAAGAGACGCTCGACGTAAAGCAGAGCGAGTTCGCGGGCAAGAGCGTGATCCAGGTGCGTCGCGACGTGATCGTCGATCAGCGCGGCGGCGTCGTCGGCGTCTATCGGATCCTGCGCGTGCTCACGGAGCGCAAGGCGGCGCGCGAGCGCGGCAAGTACACGAAGCTCGAGCCCGCCGTTTACACCGACGCGGATCTCGAGCGCATCGACGCGATCTACGCGCAGGAGAAGCCGCGTGGCCGCGAGAAGCGCTACTGGGAAGACGTGAACGTCGGCGACGCACTGCCGCCGATGGTGAAGGGACCCCTGACAGTCACCGAGATCATCGCCGTGCACGCGGGCGGCTACGGCTTCGTGCCCTACGGGCTGCGCGCGTCGCGCGTCGGATACAAGAACCGGATGCGCATCAAGCCGTTCTACATCAAGAACGAGTACGGCATTCCGGACGTCGCGCAGCGCGTGCACTGGGATTCCACGTGGTCCCAGGCGATCGGCAACCCGATGGCGTACGACTACGGCGTGATGCGCCAGTGCTGGATGGTTCACCACGTCTCGGACTGGATGGGCGACGACGCGTTCGTCGTGCGGATTGAGGACTCGATCCGCAAGTTCAATTATCAGGGCGACACGCAGTTCCTGAGCGGCCGCGTCGTCGCGAAGCGCGAGCAGGCGGGCATGAAGCTCGTCGACCTCGAGCTGAAGATGGTGAATCAGCGTGACATGGAGACGGCGTATGGGAAGGCGAGCGTGTCACTGCCGTCTCGCGCCGCCGGCCCGGCGCTGATCGCGCACGTACCTCCGGAGCTCGCGCGCAAGGCCGCGCAGATGTTCGCTCGCCACAACGAGCTCGCGGTGCAGCGCCGCGCGAAGAAGAGCGCCGCGAGCGCCGAGGACGAATGAGCGCATGGTCTGGGTGAACCAAGACAAGACCGCGATCGTCGGCATCGGCGCCACGGATTATTGGGTGCGCGGCCAAAGCCATCCGCGCACGATCAACGAGCTCGTCGGCGAGGCGATCTTGCGCGCGTGCGCCGACGCCGGGATCAGAGTTCAGCAGATCGACGGCTTCGCCTATTACTCCGGCGCGGGTGCCGGCTACGGCGATCGCATGGACACGGCGAGCCTGATGGAAATGCTCGGCATCCCCGAGGTGGGCTTCACGGCGGCGCTGACGAGCGGCGGCGGCGGCGCGGCAGCCGCGCCCGGGCTTGCCACTGCAGCGATCATGAACGGCGACGCGACCTACGTCGTCAGCGTGATGGCGCTCCAGCAGCGGAAGCAACGCCTCGGCACCGTGTTCGGCGCTGGACCTCCGACCCCCGAGAACAGCTTCCTCCAGCCGTCAGGCCTCGTCGGGCCGGGTCACCTGATGTCGGTGCTCGCGCGGCGTCACATGCACCTTTACGGCACGACGCGCGACGCCTTCGCCGAGGTGGCGATCGCGACGCGCGAGCACGCGCTCAATCGCCCGAAGGCGATTCGCCGCAAGCCGCTCACGCGCGAGGAGTACTTCGCTTCGCCGATGCTCGCGGATCCGCTCTGCCGCCTCGATTTCTGCCTCGAGACGGACGGCGCCGTCGCAGTCATTACGACGAGCAGCGAGCGCGCGCGCGATTGTCTCCAGCCGCCCGCCCTCATCCACGGCGTCGCGCACGGCGGCCGCGCAGAGTGGGGACGCGCCTTCGCGTGGATGGGCATGCCCGATCCGCACTTCGCGAGCTCCGGCCACGAGCCCGTCGCGGATCGCCTCTACGCGATGTCGGGCGTGAGTCCGAAGGACATCGACGTCGCGCTGCTGTACGACCACTTCTCCGCGATGGTCGTCATGCAGCTCGAGGACTACGGCTTCTGCGAGAAGGGCGCAGGCGGGCCGTTCGTGCAGAGCGGCGCGATCCGATACAAGGGCGGCTCCATCCCGGTGAACACGCACGGTGGCCAGCTGTCCGAGGCCTACGTGATCGGAATGACACACATCGTCGAGGCGGTCGAGCAGGTACGCGGTACGGCGATCAACCAGGTGCCGGGCTGCGAGCTCGCGCTCGCGACCGGTGGACCGGCGTCGTTGCCCGTCTCCGGCCTGATCTTGAGGAAGGCGTGACATGCCGTACGGCGCTGCGCACCTAATACCCGGCGACCACGTCCGGATCAGCACAGACAGCTGGACCGAACCGTTCTGGCAGGCCGCAAAGGAGCACCGGCTCACTGCAGCGCAGTGCGGCGACTGCGGTCACTTTCGCATGCCGCCGAGTCCCTTCTGCCCGAAGTGCCAAAGCCAGAAGACCGAGTGGCCGACGCTGCCGGGCACGGGCTCCGTCTTCAGCTTCGCGATCTGCACGAAGTCGCCCTACCCCGACGTCGCCGATTTCGTCTACGTGCCTGCCGTAATCGAGCTCGACGGCGCCCCCGGCGCTCGGCTCGTGACGAACCTTCACGGCTGCGAAGCGGACGAGGTCTCGATCGGCATGCGCGTCCGCGTCGACTGGAATCCGATTCGCGACGGCTGGGTGATGCCCGTCTTCCGGCCGGGCTGACGCGCCCAGCAGATCCATCGGACACGGGCCTCGAGATGGCTCCGACCGTACTGCCCGCGCTTCCGAAGGCACCATCCCGCAAGTCGCCGTGCCTGTTACGGAGATTTCGTGAACGCGGAAGGGATCGAACCTTCTACCTAGAGGGGAGAGGAGCTGGGCCCAGATCAGGACCACGCGTGAACGCGTACGGGCAGCCGGGAGTAGCCCTTCACGAAGCTCGAGCGCACCCGTACAGGCTTTCCGACTAGCTCAACGGTACGGAACCGCTTCAGGATCTCTTCCCAAAGGACGCGCAGCTGCATCTCGGCCAGACGGCTTCCCATGCAGAAGTGGACGCCGAGCCCGAATGACAGGTGCTGCCGCGCGTTCTTGCGATCGATGCGAAGCTCGTTCGGCGCCTCGAACACCGCCTCGTCGCGGTTCGCGGACACGTACCACATGACGACCTTGTCGCTCTTGCAGATCTTCTTGCCCGCGAGCGTCGTATCGCGCGTCGCGGTGCGCCGCATGTGCGCGAGCGGCGTCTGCCAACGGATGATCTCGCTCACCATGTTCGGGATCAGGCTCGGGTCGTCGCGCAGCTTCTGGTACTGGTCCGGGTACTGGTTCAACGCGACGACGCCGCCCGAGATCGAGTTCCGAGTGGTGTCGTTTCCGCCGACGATCAAGAGAATCAGCGTTCCGAGATACTCGAGCGGCGCGAGCGCGCGCGTCTCTTCCGC
>DASTOI010000346.1:0-2279 GCA_035762585.1 Myxococcota bacterium | reverse complement strand
GCCGCTCGAAGAGCTGCCCCCGCCGTCGCGCTGGACGGGCGTGCTCGCGTGGGGAATCCCCGCACTGATCCTGCTTGGCGTCGCGTGGCTCGGTTACCAGCGCGGCATGGAAGAGGTCGAGGCGAGCGCGCTGCAATGGGTGCTCGCGACGGGCACGCCGACCGCGCTCGCCGCCGCCGCGTCGTTCGCGCATCCCGCGACCGTGATCGCCGCGTTCCTCGCCGCGCCGATCACGACGCTCTCGCCGCTGATCGGCGCCGGCCACGTGACCGCGCTCGTCCAGGCCTACTTCCGCCCGCCATTCGTGCGCGAGCTGTCGAGCGTGCTCGACGATCTCTCCTCGTGGCGCGGGCTGTTCCGCAACCGGTTGCTGCGGATCCTGCTCGTGTTCGTCGCGACCTCGTTCGGCGGGATGCTCGGCATGTGGCTCGGCGTGTCGCAGCTCGTCGCGCGCCTGGTGCAATGAGCCGCGCTGACTGAACCTCTGGGGTCAGACCCTGCAAACTTGCAAACTCGAGATCGCGAGAACGGCTCGCGCGAGCGGGGCGTAATCGCCGCCAACGCCCGCGAAGGAGCTGCGATGTCGACCCAACGACCTGGACTCAAGCGTTCGCGTGATCAACGCGTCATCGCCGGCGTGTGCGGCGGCATCGCCGAGTGGCTCGGCTGGAGCGCGACGGGCGTCCGCATCCTCTACGTCGTGCTCTCCCTGCTCTCCGCCGCGTTCCCGGGGATTCTCGTCTACGTGATCCTGTGGATCGTGATGCCCGAGCGCGGCAGCGAAGAGTTCTGAGCGCCCTGTCGGCCGTCGCAGTCGAAGTTCTTTGCGCAGCTTTACGCGCCGCGCATTGCCAACCCGCGTGAGGCTCTGATACAAGACGCGAGTCGGATCGAGGAGTGCGCGATGAAAGCCTGCCTGATGTGCGGCGCGCTCTTCTCCGGCCGAAGCGGGTCATCGACTCGATTCCAAGCAGCGAGGCTCCGGAGACCGGCGCGCAACTAGCGGCCTCTCCTCGCTCCTCTCTCTCGCTTGGATCGCGCCATGACCGAACTCTCTCCCGCTACCTCTGTCTCTTCCCTCGCCGCAGGCGCGCCTGCGCGCGGCAGCCTGCGCGAGCTGATCCAGCTCGGCACGCCCATCGTGCTGACGCAGCTCTCGACCACGCTGATGGGCATCGTCGACTCCGCGTTCGTCGGCCGGCTCGGCGCGGCGGAGCTCGGCGCCGTCGCGTTCGCGAACATCTGGAGCTGGACGATCTTCTCGCTGTTCCTCGGCTCCGCGAGCGCCGTGCAGACGTTCGTCGCGCAGGCGCAAGGCGCGGGCGACGAGCGGCGCTGCGGGCGCTGGGCGTGGCAGGGCGTCTGGGCGATGGCGCCGCCGACCGCGCTCGCGGCTCTCGCCGCGTACTTCGCCGCGCCCGCGCTGCTGCCTGGGTTCTTCCAGCTCGTCGGCAGCGCCCCGGAGCTCACGCAGCCGGCGATCGAATACATCCAGCCGCGCGCGTTCGGCTTCTTCGCGCTCGGGATGATGTTCGTGTGGAACGGCTTCTACCGCGGCGTCGGGATGACGACCGTGCCGCTGCTCGCCGGCCTGATCGCGAACCTCGCGAACGTCGTCGGCGATTACGCGCTGATCTTCGGCGAGCTCGGCGCGCCGAAGCTCGGCATCGCCGGCGCAGCAATCGCGACCAGCGCGAGCGAATTCCTCGACGCGGCGATGCTGTTCGGCGTCGCCGCGTGGCCGGGGATCCGCGCGCGCTTCGCGACGCACCCGCACGCGCCGGACGCCGCGGCGTTCACGCGCCTGCTCCGCGTCGGCCTCCCGATCGGCGCGCAGTGGGTGTTCGACGCGCTCTCGTTCGCGGTGTTCACGCTGATCCTCGCCGCGATGAATGCGGAGTCGGTCGCGGCCAGCCACGCATTCATCATGCTCGTGAACGTCTCGTTCATGCTCGCGCTCGGCGTCTCGGGCGCGACGCAGACGCTGGTCGGCCGCGCGATCGGCGCCGCCGAGCCGCAGCTCGCGGTCACGGCGCTGAAGAACGGGCTGCTCGTCGCGCTCTCGGTCTCGACCGCCCTCGCGGTGGCGCTCATGACCGTGCCCGAGCTGCTGATCCGCATCTTCACGAATGACCCCGAGGTGCTGGCGCTCGGCATCGGCGTGCTTCAGCTCGGCGCGATCTTCCAGCTGCTCGATGCGGCGCACATCGTGACGATGGGCGCGCTGCGCGGCGCGGGCGACACGTCCTGGCCGGCCGCATGGCAGACCGTGCTCGCTT
>DASTOI010000345.1:0-3446 GCA_035762585.1 Myxococcota bacterium | reverse complement strand
GAGCGTCGTCTCGATGCGGGCGCCCTTCTCGCCCGAGCCCGCGTGCCGCATCAGCACGCGTACGATCGGGCGCAGCAGATCGTCGACGCCGAGCGCGGCGAGGCGCTGCTCGAGCTCGATCGCGCGCTCAGCGAGGCGCTGGATCACGCGCAGCGCGATCTCGGGGCGATCGACGCACATCGCTTCGAACGTCGCGCGGTCGAGCTGGAGCACGCGCGCGTCGCCGACTGCGATCGCGCGCGTCGTGCGCGGGCGGCCGAGCAGGACCGCGATCTCGCCGAAGAATTCGCCCGGCCCGTAGCGCGCGACGACACGCGCGCCCTCGGTGTCGGCTCGCGTCAGCTCGACGTGGCCGGATTGGATCACGTAGAGGGCCTCTCCAGGCTGACCGGCGTCGTAGATCACGTCGCCCGCCGCGAAGTGCCGCTCGTATGCGCTGCGGACCGCGAACCCGGTGTCGTCGAGCGGATCGGACGGCTTACCCACGCCAGAATTTTCGGCCCGGCTGCGCGGGCGCTTGAGATAGGGCTTGCTTCCGCAAAGGTGCCCGAACGCGCTGCGAAGAGACTCCCAGGGTGCACTGAGGCCATTGTTCGACCTTCGCTCGCCCCTGGCTCGCTGCGCGCGGCGCTACGCGCCGCTTGCTAACGCGCCTGGGCGTCGTCTCCACCCAGCAGCGGCGCGACCGAGGCCTCGAGCTCGGGGAGCGTCATCACGCCGACATGGGCGTCGGCGATCCGACCCTCGGCGTCCACCACGAACAACGTGGGAAAGCCGGGCGCGCCGTACGCGAGCGCCAGCGACTCGTCACCGAAGAGCACCGGGTAGTTCATGCGGTGCTGCTCGGCGAACGGCGCGACCGCGTCTCGGTCCCAATCGACCGATACCCCGAGCACGTGAACGCGCTCTGCGTATTTCTTCCGGAACGCGACCAGCACCGGGATGGTCGCCTCGCACGGCGCGCACCAGGTCGCCCAGAAATCCACGAGCACGGGCTTCCCGCGCAGCGCGGAGAGCGTCACCGGCTCACCCGCGAGGGCCTCCAGCGTGAAGTCCGGCGCCGGCTCGCTCGCCTCGTGCTGCGCGGGCGGCGGCGCGGGCTCGGGCGGATCGCACGCGAGCAGGCCGGCAAAACACAGCAGCGCGATCACGCGGCTCATCTCAGGAACGACTCCAGCGCTTGCACCCAATCGTTCATGAACGCGAGATAGGAGTTCAGCACGGTGAGCCGACCGAACATCACCAACAGACCGACCCCGGCGAGTAGAGCGCCGCTCGCCAGCTCGATCCAGCGGAAGCGCTGCTTGACCGCGGCGAAGGTCGCGAAGAACCAGTCGAGGCTCCAAGCGGCCGCAAAGAACGGGATCGCCAGGCCGAGCGAGTAAGCGCTCAGCAGCGCGATGCCGGCGCCAGCGGTCTCGTGGCTCGCGGCGAGCGTGTAGACGCCGCCGAGAATCGGTCCGACGCACGGGATCCAGCCCGCCGCGAACGCGGCACCGACGACGAACGTGCCGAGCGCGCTCTTCGGGACGAAGCGCTGGCCGAGCCGCGCGTCGCGGTAGAGCCAGCCGATCCGCAGCACGCCCATCAGGTGGAGGCCCATCACGAGGATCACGAAGCCCGCGACCTCGGTGAGGGTGATCGTGACGGGACCGAGCTCGATCGCGAAGCGCCGCAGCGCGCGGCCGACCGTCGTCGCGGACGCGCCGAGCAGCACGAAGATCGTCGAGAAGCCGGCGACGAAGCCGGCGCAGCCGCGCAGCACGCGGCCGCGCACTGCGCTGCGCGTCTCGGCGTCTCGCAGTGCTTCGACGGAGACGCCCGAGAGCAGCGACAGATACGCCGGCAGCAGCGGCAGGACGCAGGGCGAGAGGACGGATACGACGCCGGCGCCGAACGCGGCGCCGAAGGACGCCAGCGAGACGTGGTCCTGCATGGTTCACGCCTCGCTGGCGAATGAATCTCCCGGGCTAGAACCCCGGCTCGGGCTGCGCCGCGACGTCGCCCAGCTCTCCCTCGGCCTCTCGCTTCGCGCGCTGCTGCTCCTCGCTCTGGCCGAAGAACACGAGCTTCTTCTCACCCGAGAGGTGCTCCTTCTCGACGACGTAGTCGCCGCCGATCGCTGCGTCCAGGATCGGCTTCGCGACCTCCTTGTCGCCCGCCGAGAACAGGTACGCGAAGCCGGCGACCATCCCGCCTCCGGCGGCGTAGAGAACCTTCGCCGGCATGTAGACGACGTTCGCGAGCACCGTGGTCGCCCCGGTCTTCGCTTCCTTCGTCGGCTTGTCCGCGAGCGCCGGGCTCGCGGCGAGCGAGAACGCCGCCAGCATCGGCAGCACGAAACGATTGACGATTCGCATGTGTCGGGCCTCCCATTGCGGCGCGATGCGCCGCCCACCCCACTCAGCCGATATTGGGAATCGCTTTCGGATGGGTCAAGGCCATCCTGGGTGTGGGGTGACACAAAAGTGCGTCAGCCCGGGACCGGGCGCGTGTCCAGCAGGAGCGTGACCGGCCCCTCGTTCACGAGCGCGACCCGCATCGTCGCGCCGAACCGGCCCGTGATGACCGTCACGCCCGCCGCGCGCGCGGCGTCGACCAGCGCAGCGATTAGGGCCTCCGCGACCTCGGGCGCCGCGGCCGCACCGTAGAACGGACGCCTGCCCTTCTTCGTGTCCGCGAGCAGGGTGAACTGCGAGACGACGCCGAGCGCACCGCCGCTCTCGAGCAGCGAGCGGTTCATGCGGCCCTCCGCGTCGGGAAAGACGCGCAGGTTCACGAGCTTGGCGGCGAGCTCGCGAGCATCGGCTTCGCCATCGCCCGCGGCGACGCCGACGAGCGCCAGGAGCCCCGCGCCCATTTCGCCGACGACTTCGCCGCCGACGCGGATCTGCGCCTCGGAGACGCGCTGCGCGACCGCCCGCAACGATCAGAGCCGCTCTTGGTCCGCGAAGCGCCCGCGGTAGGCCGCGTGCCCCTCCGCGCGCATCACGACGAGCTGGCAGATCCGCACGCCCGCGTGGATCTCGAGGGTGCGCCTCGACACGTTGCTCATCTCGAGCACCTGCCGGTTCGCCACGCCGGGCTGCACGAAGGCGGAGGTCACGTGGATCATCAGACCGAGGCGCGCGAAGCGGCTGCGCCCCTCCAGGAGCCCGCACAGATCCGGGGGCAGCACGATCTGCTCGCGCGTGATGCCGTGGATGGTCGCGCCCGGCGTCAGCAGGAACGGCTCGGCGAGCGAGCGCACGTGCGTCACCGTGCGGTAGTCCGCGTCCTCGGAGATCGCGACCGGCGGACCCGCCGGCTCGATCACCCGAATCTCGTCGCCGAGCGTGAGGTCGATGGACGCGGGGCCGAGCTGGTCGAGCGTGAAGGGCTCGACGCGCAGGCGCCCGAGCTCCATCTCGCGCAGGATCGCGTCGCGCGTCAGAACGGCCATGGGG
>DASTOI010000344.1:0-2616 GCA_035762585.1 Myxococcota bacterium | reverse complement strand
CCTCGGGCTGGAACACGCTGCTGAGCGCCGCGACCGACCAGCCGCGCGCGAACGCCAGCTCCGCGAGCGCGACCGTCGTCCCGCCGCGCCGGTGCGAGCCGATGCCCGGCAGCACGAACAAGAGCGGCGCCGGCTCGGGCTGGAGCCACAGCGAGTAGCGGAGCTTCTTCTGCGTGCTCGGGAGCTCGAGCTTCTGCTCGCGCGCGCTGCGGCCGAACGACGGGTCCTTCGGCGAGAGCTTCAGGATCCCTAATGACGGCTCCGGATCGCTCGCCTCGAACGCGGCTGGCGGAATCGTGTAGTTCTCGACCTCGACCTGGCGCCGGATCGCCCAGTACGTGCGGACCGGCACGTACCAGTCGGTCTCGACTGCCGAGAGATCGCGGTAGGCGTCGACCCGCAGCGAGAAGGAGTTCAGGCCGAGCGCGAGCGTCGCGCCGGCGAAGTAGGTCGCGGGATCGAGTGCGGTGTCGAACACCCGGCCAAACGTGTCGCGGACGTTGCTGGGGCCGAGGAACGGTAAGAAGAGATAGGGACCGGGACGCAGGCCCCAGCGCCCGAACGCCTGGCCGACGTCTTCGGGAAACGTGTCGAGGCCGGCGCGCGCGGCGGGGTCGAAGAGGCCGAGCAGCCCGAAGGTCGAGTTCATCAGGAAGCGCCCGGTCTCCTCGGCGGAGTCCTTGACGCGCCCTTGCAGCAGCAGGCTCACGAAGCGATCGGGCCAGGTGAGGTTGTACGAGGCGCGGCTGATCGCGGCGCGCGCGGGCGTGGGAACGACGAAGCGGTAGCCGACCGCGATCGGAGCGACGATCGCGTCGAGCGCGCCCTTCGTGACGCGCAAGCTGAAGCGGTTCACGCGCTCGAGCGGGTCCTCCGTGTAGACGAGCATCGAGAAGCCCTCGCCGTGCGAGGGCGCGTAGAGCGCGTCGTTGCCGAGCACGGCGGTGTTCGAGAGCTCGGGCTCCGCGGCGGGAGGCGCGCCGGTGGTCGCACAGGCCGAAAGGGCGAGCAGCAGCAGCAGCGCGAGTCGCCGCGTAACAGCGGGGTCTGACCCCGCTGTTACGGCTCGGGCAGGAGCGGTCGGAGGCGGTCTCACTCGCTAGCGGCCCGTGAACGCGGGCTTTCGCTTCGCGAGAAACGCGCGCACGCCTTCGGCGTAGTCGGCGGTCTTCGCGGCCTCGCCTTGCAGCGCGCGCTCGCGCTCGAGCGCGGCATCGAGCTCCGGGAATACCTCGGCGTGGAACGCGCGCTTCGCGAGCCCGATCGCGCGCGTCGGCAGCGCGGCGAGGCGCGCAGCGAGGGCGCTGCTCTCGGCCTCGAGCGCGTCCGGCTCCGCGAGCGCGTGGATCAAGCCGATCGCGTGCGCCTGCTCCGCCGAGATGCGCTCCCCGAGGAACGCGAGCGTCTTCGCGCGCGCGAGCCCGACCAGGCGCGGCAGCAGGAACGTCCCGCCGCTGTCGGGGATCAATCCGATGTTCACGAACGCCTGCAGGAACGAAGCGCTGCGCGATGCGATCACGAGATCGCACGCGAGCGCGAGGTTCGCGCCGGCGCCGGCCGCGACGCCGTTGACCGCGCAGACGACCGGCTTCTCGAGCGCGAGGATGCGGCGAACCAGCGGGTTGTAGCTTTCGGCCACGATCTCGCTGACCTCGGGGCCGGGCGAGCCGTCGGGCGGCGCGATCTCGGCCAGATCCTGCCCCGCGCAGAACGCGCGTCCGGTCCCGGTGAGCAGAACGGCCCGCACGTCGTCGCGCTGCGCGCACTCGTCGAACGCGGCCTGCAGCTCGCGCGCCATCGGGCGGTTCAGGCTGTTCAGCACGTCGGGCCGCGCGAGCGCGATGCGCGCGACGCCCGCCTCGCACGCGAAGCGAATGAATTGTTGGGTCACGCGCGGATCCTCCTGCGCCGCCGGGCCGCGAGCGGCGCGCGCATCCTACCCGTACGAACTCCGCTCGCCTGTGCCTCGCTGCGCGCGGCCTGCGCCGCTGCGCGGCGCTGGACCGCTTGTAGGAACTTCGAGCGCTGAGGCCTCACGCGCTCGGAGGTTCTGTCCTCGTGCCTCGGCCCGGCCGTCGCCGTGGCGCCGGAACCGTGCGCAATTCGGCAGTAGCATCGCGCCATGAGCGAGCCGAACCCCGGCGACGGCGAGCGCGAGCAGCGCTTCCTCGAGCGCATCGACGCGGGCGAGAAGATCGAGCCCGGCGACTGGATGCCCGACGCCTACCGCCGCCAGCTGATCCGGATGATCTCCCAGCACGCGCACTCGGAAGTCGTCGGCATGCTGCCCGAAGGCAACTGGATCACGCGCGCGCCGTCGCTGAAGCGCAAGATCGGCATGCTGACGAAGGTGCAGGACGAGGGCGGCCACGGGCTCTACCTGTACGCCGCCGCCGAGACGCTCGGCGTCTCGCGCGAGGAGCTGGTTGCGGCTCTGTTATCAGGCGAAGCGAAGTACTCGAGTATCTTCAACTACCCGACGCTCACCTGGGCCGACATCGGCGCCATTGGCTGGCTGGTCGACGGCGCGGCGATCATGAACCAGGTGCCGCTACAGCGCACCTCGTACGGCCCCTATGCACGCGCCATGGTGCGCATCTGCAAGGAAGAGAGTTT
>DASTOI010000343.1:0-2694 GCA_035762585.1 Myxococcota bacterium | reverse complement strand
CGTCGCCGTTGTCGTCGACGATCAGCTCGAGCGCACCATCGCGCACTCGAGCTCTCAGCTCGGCGACGCCGGCGGCGCCCGACGCATGAACGGCGTTGTCGATCAGGTTCACGAGCACGCGCACCAGGCGCTCGTACCCCGAAGGCAGGGCACCGATCGTCGGAAGGGGACTGACGACGAGACGTACATCATCGTGGAGCGCGCGAACTTCCTCGCAGGCGGCTTCCACGATGTCCTCGAGCTTTGCCTGCGCGCTCTTCTTCTCCGCCTGCAGGATGGCCCGCGTCATCTCGCGAACGTGGGTGGCCAAGCGGTGGATGCGCCCGAGCTGCGGAACCACGGGGTCGTCTGACGACATGGCCGCGATGAGTCTTTCTGCCGTCAACTCGAGCACGCCGAGCGGCTTGCCGATCTCGTGCGCCAGCTCGGCCTCCAATCGCCCACGCGCGGCCGAGCGCTCGGCGGCTCGGAGCTCTTCCTCGAACTTCGTCGAAGCGAGGGCCGACGCGGCGTGGCCGCAGACGGTTGCGATCCACATCCGCTCGCTCGCCGCCAGGAGCCGCGGGCGACGCTCTGGGAAGACGATCACGCACCCCAACAATCCGTCTGAGTTCTCGATGCGCGCGAATGCCCCCACACCGGCGTCGTGAGCTTCCTTGGCCGGACCGCTCAACTCCGCCGCTCGGTTGAGGTCGATGACGGAGTCTTCGCTCCAGGCCGCCAGCTCGGCCGCGAGCGACGCATCGAAAAAAGCGCGCGACCCGACCGCATGGGCGACTTGAAGCGCGGTGCCCTCTGCAACTAGGACGACGACGCCGGGTTCGGAGAGCCCCGCTCGAATCGCGTCGCAAATCGCGCGCGCGATTCCGCGTGGCGTGCGCTCTCCCGCGATTCGCCGAGCGAAATCACGACCCAGGCGGTCCCAATCGACGCGCCGGGCCACGACCAAGGATTGAAGGCCCGTCTTCAGGCGACTTCTCAGGTAGTCGAGCGGAGCGAGGACGCAATAGACGCACGCGAACGTGACGGTCGGATGCTTCAGCACCGGGGGTACGTCGAGACGATCGTGCACCGCGAAGATCAACAGAAAGAAAGACAGCGACCAAAGCGACAAGTAGAGACCGTGCGCCAAGAGCGCGCGGAAGGATTCGTCGAGGTCGGCGACCTGATAACGCGAGATCGCGTAGCCGACTGGAAAGGGAAGCAGCGCCACGATGGTCGTTACCGCGGCAAGGCGGACGTCGGGCGTGCCGAGCACGGCCGTCGCCGCGGCAGGAACGCTCAAGATTGCGGCAGCCGACAAGAAAACGCGGGCCTGCCCACGGGCGAGGTGCGATGCGGATCCTCGAATCGTGTGGAAGCAGGACGTGGCGAGAATGCAGAAGCTCGCGGCGGCGAGCACGAGAAGGAGGCGCTGAGCGAGCGCAGTGGAGACGGCCGAGCCTCGGTAGGCGGCGTCGATCTCGACGATGCTCACGATGAACGGGAAGACGTATGGCGCGGCGATTGCCTCGGGAAAGCTCTCGATGATTCCTCGACGCTGGGGAAACACGAGGCCGAGGTGCGCCACCGCTCCAGCGACCGTCGCGCGGGCGAGCGCAGCCGGAATCTCGAACGCCGAGGAGCTCCAGCCGACCACAGTCGTCACGATTCCGACGCCGGCGACCGCATGGATCAGTGAGAAGGGCAGCGAAGCCGGAACCTGAGCCCGCACCGCGGTCATTAGGACCGCCGCAATCATCAACGTTGCGATCAACGAGGCGGCGGCGAGTCGGACGGCGGCCTCTACCGGGCGAACGAGAATTGGGCTGAGCGACACCTCGCGGGCTGCGCCGCCGAGCGTCTGCACGCGGAATACGACCGGCCCCGCAGAGCGGATTTGTGCGCGGATTTCGTCCTCGCCGCGAAGCGAGCGCACTCTGTCATCCGCGAAGACACCGTTGATCTGGTCCGTATAGGAGAGCGGGCAGGCCGCGTGAAAGGTTGCCGTCATCGTGACCATGCCGTTCGGATAGATCGGGCACGGCAGCGCATAGATGGGCTCGTCCGGGAGCTCGACGACCGCGATCAGCAAGGTCGCCAAGACGGGCAATGCGGCGAGCGAAGCGAGCGCGGGTCGCTGCCGGCGCAGCCACTCGATCGATCTCGCGAGCTTGTTATCGAGCGGACTCTGCTGCTGCCTCTCCACGGGCGCTTCCGGAGTGCGAGTGCGCCGATCCTACTCGCGACGCTCGCGCAAAAGAGCGGGGAAATTCGTCCGCGCGAATAATCACAGCAAGGAAGCTTGCGCCGCGGTCTGTCTGAAGCGACGAATTTCCCAACAAGTACGCGGCGCTGGCCGGCTTCAGCTCAGACAGCCGCGACCCGCCGCACGATCTCGTCGCGCGCTCGCTCGGGATCCACCGACGTCGCGCACTCCATCTCCGTGCCTAGTCCACTCTTGGCCGGCACCTCGATCGTCCGCAACACCCCGCGCTGGATCGTCGGCAGGATGTGCAGGCGCTCGAAGCCGAGCGAGGAGGCGTCGATCAGCGAGAGCACGGTGAGCGGATCGTGCAGGAACGCGGCGTTGTCGGGGGCGAGAGTGCCGCCCATGCCCGTGAAGATCTCGATTTGGCGCGGCGTCCAGCGCGCGATCAGGCGCGAGAGGATGCGCGCCACCGGGCGCGGGGAGGCGGCGAGCTTTAGACGCTG
>DASTOI010000342.1:0-3279 GCA_035762585.1 Myxococcota bacterium | reverse complement strand
GGCGGCGCATCTCCCCACGCGAGCGCGCGCCACGGCACGCCGTGCGCGTCGGCTGCGACGCCGCCCGCGCGAACTGCCTCGCTCAGCTTGGTGTGCGGATCCGCGCGGTTCGTCAGCAGATCGGCGAACGACTTCGCCGCGTCCGGCTCCGGCGCGTTGCCGGATCTGCGCGACCACGAGATCACGAGCCGCTCTCGCGCGCGCGTCGCCGCGACGTAGAGCAGCCGCACGCGCTCGCTCTGCTCGACGGCACGCTGCTCGGCGTGCGCGCGCCACGCGCCGGGCGAGCGCATGTCGAGCAGTTCGAACGCGCGCTGCCCGCGGCTGCGATGGATGCGCGTCTCCTTCTCCGCTCCGCGGCCGGCGTCCTCACGGTGGCACTGCAGCAAGTAGACGTGCTCGAACTCGAGGCCCTTCGCGCGATGAATCGTCATCACCTGCACCGCGTCGCCGGCGAGCGCGCGCGGCCGGCCCTCCTCGTGCTCGCGCGCGATCGTGCCCGAGCGACGCAGCGCGGAGAGCAGCCCCGCCGCGGAGCCATCGACGTCCTCGAGCGCCGGCGCGAGGTCCCGGAGCAGGCGATCGACGCTCGCGACGCGGTGCGCACCGAGGAAGCGCGACGCCTCGGCCGCCTCGAGCAGCCACATCTCGCGTAGGCGCTCGACGAAGCGCTCGGGCGACTGCTCGGCGAAGCAGCGGCGCAGCTCGGCGAGGCCGCCCAGAAACGCCATCAGCGCGGCCTCGAAGCCCGCGAGCCACTCGCTGCCGGGGACGCGAGGCGCCACACGCGCTGCCTCGCCGACGACCTCACGCAAGCGCGCGAGCTGCGCGGGATCCTCGCCGTCGAGCTCGCCGACGAGGCGCGGGAATCCGCGCTGCCAGAGCGGCACGAGCGCCGCGTCGGGAACGCCGACCGCGGGCGCGCGCAGCGCGGCGACGAGCGCGAGCTGATCGTGCGGATCGAGCACGCAGCGCAGGAACGCGCGCGCCTCGACCAGCTCGCGGCGCTCGCCGTGGCGCGTCTCGCGCTCGACGACGAACGGAATTCCCGCTCGGCGCAGCGCGCCGAGCACGGGCTCGAACGCAGTCGTGTTGCGCAGCAGCACACCGACGCCTCCGAGCCGCTCGCCGCGCTCGCGCAGCCGCAAGAGATCCCGCGCGAGCGCCTCGGCCTCGAGGCGATTGATCGCGCCGAAGGTCGCCTTCGCATCGACGGCGCCGTCCTGCGCGCGCCCGAACGAGAGCCAGTGCTCGATCGCGGGCTCGCCCGCCGGCAGGCGCGGCGCGCGCTCCGGGTGCGGCGTCAGCGGGCGGTACTCCGCCTGCAGTCCGCGTACCGGGACCATCACGTCCTTCACGAGCCGCCCGACTTCCTGAAGGACCGCGCTCACCGAACGCCGGTTCACCACCAGCTCTGCGATCTCGCCGCCCTCGTCGATCACGCGCTCGCGCATTCCCTGATAAGCGGCGAGGTCGGCGTTCCGCCAGCCGTAGATCGATTGCTTCGGGTCGCCGACCAGGAACAACGCCGGCCGCGGCGCCGGCGCGAACGCGAGTGCGGCGATCATCTCGCACTGGAGCGCGTCCGTGTCCTGGAACTCGTCGACGAGCAGCTGGCGGATCTCGCCCCGTACCCGCGCGGCGACGTCCGGGTGCTCGGTGAGCAGCGCGTGCGCGTCGCGCAGCAGCGCGCCGAACGTCGCGACGCCGGCGGCGCGCATGCGCTGCGCGCACTCCTCGAGCAGCGCCGCGAGCAGTCGCCGCGCGGCCGAGAGCGCGGCGGCGTCGAGCTTCTCGAGGTGCATCAGTCCTTCGCGCAGCGGGCCCGCCGCTGCGGCGATCTCGCCCGCGCGCTCGCCGAAGCACGCCTCCTCGTTCTTTCCGAGCTTCCCCTTCGCCCACTTCTGGAGCGTGTCGATCGTGAGCTCGAAGCTCGGCTGCGCGAGCTGCTCGAGGTCGGCGAGCGTGAGCGTTACGTGCGAACGGGCGTCGAGCGCCGTGACCAGGTCGCGCAGCCGCGCGCACGTCGCCGCCCCGTTCTTGGCGGCCGTCCCGGCGAGGGCGCCGCGCTCGATCGCGAGAATCTCTCGCGCGAGCGCCGCCAGCGCCTCGGCGAATTCCCGCGCCGCGTGCGGGCCGAGCATTTCTTCGTCGAGATCTGCCGGGCGCGCGCCGTCCTCGAGCAGCTTCACCAGCGCCTCATGCAATGCCTGCGGTCCGATCTGCGCGTCCGCGAGCGCCGCGAGATCGGCGTCGAGACCGGCGCCGTGCGCCGAAGCGAGGCGCGCCTCGATCGCGTCGCGCGCGATCGCATCGGCGCGAATCGCGTCGGGATCCACCTCGAGCTCGGGATGCAGCCCGGCTTCGAGCGGGTACGCGGCCAGCAGCCGGCGACAGAACGCGTGGATCGTGCGCACCGTCAGGTGGTCGAGCGCGCCGATCAGCGCGCGCGCTCGCGGCGCGCGCACGTCCGGCGCCGGCAACGGTGCGTCGGCGAAGTATGCGGCCGGCAGCTCGCCCGCCGCAATGTTCGCGAGGTCGTGCGCGATGCGCGTCGCCATCTCGGCGGCGGCGGCCTCGGTGAACGTGATCGCGACGATGCCGGAGAGCGCGGCCGCCGCGGCGTCCGCCTCGCCTCGTTCGCGCGCCGCGAGATCCCAGCCCGGGCCGAGCGCCCACACGACGACGCGAGCGACCAGCGCCGCGGTCTTGCCGGTGCCCGCGCCCGCGGAGACGAAGACCCGGCCCGTCGCCTCGATCGCGTCCGTCTGCTCGGAATTCGGAACCCAGGTCATGTCCGCTCCACGCGGCAGATCGGCCAGAGGTCGCACCAGGAAGGGCACTCGCCGCCCTTCGGGTTGTGCCGGACGTTGCCGGCGCGGATCCCTCCGGCGAGCTGCCGGGCGGTCTCGCGCGCCGTCTCCACCTGCGCCCAGAACGCCTCGTCGTCGAGGTAGTCCTTCCGCGAGTAGCCCGCGAGGACGTCATCTCTCGCGTCGGCGCGGAGCAGCCCGCGTGGCCGGCGGCCGCCCGACAGGGGCCGGTAGAGGCCGCCCAGCGGCTCGATCCCGACCAGGTCGCGGAGCACGAGCATGTAGAGCGGGATCTGAAGCCTGAGCTCTTTCTCCATCTCCCGGGCGGAGGGCGCGTGCTTGCCGGCCTTGTAGTCCTGGACGATGCCGCGGGCGCTCAGCGGCTCGACATCGATCCGGTCGATCTTCCCGGAGAGGACGGCCCCGTCGCCGAGCTCGAGACCGCGTTGGAGCTCCGGGGCCGAGC
>DASTOI010000341.1:0-3638 GCA_035762585.1 Myxococcota bacterium | reverse complement strand
GCGGGGCTCGTGAACGCGTTCCCCGCGGAGTCGGTCGCGCTCTTCGAGGCGGCGCGCTCCGGCGACGTCGCGCGCGCCGACGCGCTCTATGCGTGGTTCCTGCCGCTGTTGCGGCTCGACGCGCACCCGAAGTTCGTGCAGATGATCAAGTGGGTGCAGGCGCACGAGGGTCACGGCAGCGAGGCCGTCCGCGCGCCGCGGCTCGCGCTCGCTGGCGCCGATCTCGCGCACGTGCGCGACGTCTACGAGGCCGCGATCGCGAAACGGCCCGCGCTGTGAACGCCGCCGCCGCGGAGCTCGCCGAAGACCGCGGCTGGTTCGGCCACCCGCGCGGGCTCGCGACGCTCTACTTCACCGAGCTGTGGGAGCGCTTCAGTTATTACGGAATGCGCGCGATTCTGATTTTCTTCATGATCGCCGCGCCAGATACCGGCGGCCTCGGCTTCGGAGTTCCGCGCGCCGGTCTGATCTACGGCACCTACACGATGAGCGTGTACATGCTGTCGATCGCCGGCGGCTTCCTCGGCGACCGCTTCCTCGGTGCGCGCCGCGCAGTGCGGATCGCGACCGTGCTGATTTCGAGCGGCCACTTCGTGCTCGCGCTGCACGGGCTCGCGGCGTTCTACGGCGGGCTCGTGCTGGTCGCGCTCGGCTCGGGCCTGCTCAAGCCGAACATGAGCACGCTGGTCGGCGATCTCTATCGTGCCGACGACCCGCGCCGCGACGCCGCGTTCTCCATTTTCTACATGGGCATCAACATCGGCGCATTCCTCGGGCCGCTGACCACGGGATACCTCGCGCAGAGCCTCGGCTGGAAGGAGCTGATCACGAGCTTCGGCTTCGCGCCCGAGACGAGCTGGCACTGGGGATTTGGCTCAGCCGGAATCGGGATGCTCGCTGGCTTGTTGTGGCTGCGCGCCACCGAGCATCGGATCGCGCACGTCGGGAACGCACCCGACGCGAGCGTGCCGCGGCCTTGGGGACAGCTCGCGCTGGTGCTGCTCGCGTCCGCTGCGCTGTTCGCGTTCGTCACGCTTGCGGATCAGCCGGGCCTGACCTGGCTTCGCGGTAGCTACGTCGGCGTTCCGGCGCTCCTCGTCGTGGCGTTTGCGCTGCGAGGAACCGACGCCGCGCAGCGCATGGCGGCCGCACTCGTGTTCGTGATCTCGGCCACGCTGTTCTGGGCCGCCTTCGAGCAAGGCGGCTCGACGATTGCGCTGTTTGCGGATCGGCTCACGCAGCGCAGCATCGGAGGCTGGGAGATCCCGTCGGCGTGGTTCCAATCGATCGGCGCCGTGTTCGTGTTCACGCTCGCACCGCTGTTCGCATGGCTCTGGGTGCGCCTCGGCGAGCGCCAGCCGACCAGCCCGATCAAGTTCGTGCTCGGGCTCGCGCTGATGGCGG
This sequence comes from Myxococcota bacterium, assembly GCA_035762585.1. GTDB lineage: Bacteria > Myxococcota_A > UBA9160 > UBA9160 > UBA6930 > VGRF01. The sequence goes on along the minus strand of DASTOI010000341.1, from coordinate 2,234 downwards.
CGTCGTTCGCGCTGATGGTGCCCGCCGCCGAGCTGACCGCGCGCGGGCTCGTCTCGCCGTGGTGGCTCGTCGGCCTGTTCTTCGTGCAGACGCTGGGCGAGCTGTGCCTCAGCCCGGTCGGACTCGCCGCGATGACGCGCCTCGCGCCGGCCCGTCTCGCCGGACTCGTGATGGGGATCTGGTTCCTCTCCAATGCGTTCGGCAACAAGGTCGCCGGACTTCTCGCCGGCGAGTTCCCGGACGGCAACCCGAGCGAGCTCGCTGCGTTCTTCGAGACGCAAGCGCTGATCGTCGGCGCCAGCGCGCTCGCGCTGTTGGCGCTGTCACCGCTGCTGAAGCGCTGGATGCACGGCGCGCGCTGAGGCCTGGTTGTTATTCCGCGCGGCGGATCTGCAGGCGCCCGATCGAGAAGCCGAGATCCCAGCCGCGCGCCTTGCCGCCGAGCGCGAGCGAGACCTCGCCCTTCGTCAGCACCTGCCCGCTCGCGGATTTCACCGCGCCGGCCGCGGCTTCCGCCGCCGCGTACGCGCCGATCACGTCCTCGATCTTCGACACGCCGGCGAACTGCCCGCGGCCGTCGTCGATCGTCGACTTGCCGACCGTCACGCCAGCGCCGCGGATCCGCAGCGAGACCGGCAGGCTCGTGCCGTCGGAGCACTTCACGACGCCGTTTCCGTTCGCGCTGCGGAAGCCGAACGACCAGCCCTTCAGCGTGAAGTCCATCTCGCAATCGAGCTTGGCGGGCTCGCTCGCGTCGCCCTTCGGAGCGTCCTCCGCGAGCGCCGGCAGCGCGAGCCAAGCGATCGAGAGCACGCAGCCGAGCAACGAAGCGCGCCGCATCGAACCTCCTCCTGAAGCTGCGCAGTCTCGCGCGCCGGACGCGAATCCGCAGCCGAGTCTCAGGCCGTCATCGCCGCGGCGGGAGCAGCAGCGCGGCGTCTTCGCCGTTCACGGCGGTGTCGAGGCGCGCGAGATCGGCGCAGAAGCGCGCGAACGGCGCGGCGCCGAGGATCGCAGCGAGCTCCGCGCTCACGCGCTGCATCACGCGCTCGCCGTCGCGCACGAGCCGCTCGCCGCGGCGCGTGTAGACGACGCGCTTCGCCCGCCCGTCGAGCTCGTCGCCGACGCGCAGGGCGTAGCCGTCCTGCTCGAGCTGCTGCACGAGCTGCCCGGTGCGCTGGAGCGTGAGGCGCAGCCGGCTCGCGAGCTCCGACATGCCGAGGCCTTCGAGCGGAAGGTTCGGCAGCACCTGCGTCGAAGCGGCGCTCAGCTGGTGGCCCTCGGCGAGCAGTCCTCCGCTGATGCGGTCCCGGATCGCGGTCGAGAGCGCGAGCAGGTGACGCGCGAGCTGATCCGCGTCGCGCCGCACGCGCGTTTCTCTCACCGCGCCCCCGGGGCTCCCATACTTCTTCATCCACCGGTCTCCCTCTGGGGGCCGCGGCGGCACGTGCTGTTGACCGCGATGCCAAAGTCACTTTAGCATCGACATCACTCGATTCGGAGGCCCGCATGGCACGCCGCTTGTTCTCGGCCGATTCGCACTGCGTGATCCTCGGCGATCAGGTCAAGAAGAACCTCGCGTCGAAGTTCCACGCCGAATGGGACGCCGGCATGGCGAAGTTCGACGCGCAGCGCGCGCAGCAGCAGAACGGGCAGAAGCTCGAGCTCGAGGACTTCGTCGACCTCGAGGCCGCGCGCCATCCGGGCTACTTCGAGCCGAACGCCCGGCTGAAGGCGATGGACGCCGACGGCGTCGAGTGCGAGGTGATGTACTCGGAGTTCGACTTCACGAGCAAGGTCTATCAGGTCGGCGCGCATTGGAGGGAGTGCGCAACTGCCTATAACAACACGCTGCACGACTTCGCGTCGGTGAACCCGAAGCGCATCCTGATCACCTATCAGCTACCGCTGATCGAGATCGACTACGCGGTGAGCGAGATCCAGCGGCTCGCCGCGCTCGGCGCGCGCTCGATCCAGATTCCCAACTTCCCGAGCGAGCTCGGCATGCCGGACTACCACGACGCGCGCTACGAGCCGCTCTGGCGCGCGTTCGAAGAGACGGGCGTCGTGGTCGCGAACCACCTCACGCTGAAGGAAGGCCTCTGGGACGTGTTCCGCCGCGATCCGACGCCGCAGAAGGGCATCTTCACCGCGCTGCCCGGCTTCGCGATCGCCGAGACGCTCGAGTGGTACATCCTCACCGGCATCCTCGAGCGCCATCCGAGACTGCGCGT
>DASTOI010000340.1:0-2539 GCA_035762585.1 Myxococcota bacterium | reverse complement strand
CACCGCACTCGCGGCGGCGGGCGCGCGCGTGCCGTCGATCGAGCTCGGCACCGCGGTGGTTCCGACCTTCCCGCGCCATCCGATCGCGCTCGCGGCGCAGGCGCTCACGGTCGACGCGTGGCTCGGCGGCCGGCTCACGCTCGGCGTCGGCCTCTCGCACGCCGCGATGATGGCCAGCCTGGGCATCGCGTTCGATCGCCCGATCCGGCACTTGCGCGAGTTCCTGTCGATCCTCGGGCCGCTGCTCGCGGACGGGAAGGTCGCGTTCCGCGGCGAGCTGCTCTCGTGCGAGGCGACGCTGTTCCAGCCGCCCGCGCGCAGAGTGCCGCTCGTGGTCGCCGCGCTCGGTCCGCAGGCGCTCGCGGTCGCCGGCGCGCTCGCGGACGGCACGACGCTCGCGTGGGTCGGCCCGCGCACGATCCGCAGCCACATCGTGCCGCGGCTCCGCGAAGCGGCGGAGCGCGCGGGCCGTCCCGCGCCGCGCGTGATCGCAACGCTGCCGATCTGCGCGACCGACGACGCGCCGCGCGTGCGCGCGCTCGTCGCGAAGACGCTCGCGATGTACGGCGAGCTTCCGTCCTATCGCGCGATGTTCGAGCGCGAGGGCGCCGCCGGGCCGGGCGACGTCGCGATGATCGGCGACGAGGGCGAGCTGCGCGCGCAGCTCGAAGAGCTCGCGGCCGCGGGCGTCACCGACTTCGCGGCGTCGGAGTTCACGCCGGCGCCGGAGGATCGAGCGCGCACGCGCGCGCTGCTGCGCTCGCTGCTCACCGCGCGCGCCTAATCGCGCGACGCATCGCGCTCCGGCGCACGGTCGTCGTCGAAGTGATGGCGCCACGCGGGGCCTTCCCAATCATCGAAGCCGCCGCGCCGCGCCGCGGCGACGACGAGCGCGACCAGAATCGCCGCGAGCAGCAGCGAGAGCGGCAGCGTGACCGCGAGGAAGCTCATCGCGCGGCCCGGAAGCGCAGCAAGAGCTTCGCGGACAAGCGTTCGCCCAGAATCTCGGCGAGGAAGCTCATCGCGCGGCCCGGAAGCGCAGCAAGAGCTTCGCGAACGTGCGTTCCGCCCAGAGGCTCGGCGAGGAAGCTCACGGCGCGCCGCGGAAGCGCAGCAGGCGCAGCGAGTTCGCGGTGACGGTGAGCGACGAGAGGCCCATCGCGATCGCCGCGCCGAGCGGATGCAGCACGCCCGCGACCGCGAGCGGCACCGCGACGAGGTTGTAGAGCATCGCGAACGCGAAGTTCTCGCGGATGCGGCGGAGCGTCGCGCGCGAGAGCGCGAGCAGGTCGGCGATCGCGCCGAGCCGCGGCGAGCGCACGACCGCATCGGCAGCGGCCAGCGTGATCTCCGAGCCGCGCGCCATCGCAATGCCGCAGTCGGCCGCGCCGAGGAATGCGGCGTCGTTCAGGCCGTCACCGACGGCGAGAACGGCGTCGCCCGCCGCGCGAGCCGCTCGCACGCGCGCGACCTTGGCTTCGGGCGACGCGCCGGGTTGCGCGCGCGCGATGCCGCTGCGCGAGGCCGCGGCCTCCACCGCGAGCGCGTGGTCGCCGCTCACGAGCTCGACCGCGATGCCCGCGCCCGCAAGTCGCTTCACGAACGCGGAAGCATCGGCGCGCAGCGCATCGGCGAGCGCCGCGAAGCCGAGCACGCGAGGGCCGCGCGCGACCCAGACGAGGCTCGCGCCGCGCCGCGCATGCTCCGCCGCGCGCACGACGAGGGCGGGCGGCAGTGCGACCCCGAGCTCGCGGAGCAGCGCCTCGGCGCCCGCCGCCACGCGATCCTCGCTGCGCGCCCCGAAGGCCAGCGCGCCGAGGCCGGGCGCCGTCTCGCGCCGAGCTTCGGCGGCGGGCGACGCGATGCCCGCGCGGCTCGCCGCGAGCCGGATCGCATCGGCGATCGGATGCACCGCGGAGCCTTCGGCCTGCGCCGCGGCCTCGAGCCATTCGCGCTCGGAGACGCCTTCCGCGCACTCGAGCGCCGCGATCTCGAAGCGGCCTTCCGTCAGCGTCCCGGTCTTGTCGAGCAGCACGCGAGTGACGCCGCCCAAGCGCTCGAGCGCCTCGCCGGACTTCACGAGCACGCCGAGCCGCGCCGCACGGCCGAGCGCGGCCGCGATCGCGAGCGGAGTCGCGAGGCCGAACACGCAGGGGCAGGCGACGATCAGCACCGCCGTCGCACGGAACGCCACGTCGAGCGCGGGCTCGCCGCGTAGCGCGAGCGCGAGCGCCGTGAGCCCGGCGATCGCGAGCACGGCTGGCGCGAACGCGGCGGCGAAGCGGTCCGCGCTGCGCTGGATGCGCGGGCGCTCGGCCTGCGCGCGCTCGAGCAGCGCCGCGAGGCGCGCGAGCGTGCCGCGGCTCGCGGGCGCCGCGACGCGCACGCGGATCTCGCCGAGCAGATTGCGCGCGCCGGCGGCGACGAGCGCTCCAGGCTGGCGCGCGACCGGCGTCGCTTCACCGCTCAGCGCGGACTCGTCGAGCTCGGCGACCGGCCCGAGCAGCGTGGCGTCGACCGGGCAGAGCTCGCCGGCCGG
>DASTOI010000339.1:0-5757 GCA_035762585.1 Myxococcota bacterium | reverse complement strand
GCCTTCTTCTCGGGCGGCGCCGCGCTGGCGCTCGAGATCCGCGGCGACGAGCTCAGCGTGCTCGACGCCAAGGGTGAGCGCACCGCCCTCTCTCCCTAATGCCTCAGCGCGCCGCCTCGGCGCAGTCTGCGGCGAGCGTCTTCGCCACGCGCTCGGCGTCGTCTGCCCACTCGTAGAAGCCGTCGAGGTAGGCGAGCGCACGGCGTGCGCGCGCGCGCGGGAGGCCCGCCGGCGACTCGAACAGCGCGCGAATCGCGGCGCGCTGCTCGCGCAGCGCCGTGAGCGTCGCCGCGGTCGCTTCCGGGGGCCGGCATTGCCCGCGGAACTTGCGCTGCGTGACGGAGCGAATGCCGAGCCGCGCGTCCGGCGCTGCGTACTCGGCGTTCACGACGCCGGTCTGATCGAAGTCGTAGGGCACAGGGACGACGCTGCCGTCGGCGCCGCGCAGCGCGCGCGCGTTGTGGCAGCACGGCCCGCCTTGCCGCTTCACCAACGAGAAGTCGGTCATGCCGATCATGTAGAAGAAGAGCTCGGCGCGGCTCGCCGCAGCGGGGTCGAGCCGTGCTCGCTCGATCTCGCTCTCCGCCACGCGCTCCGCGCCGACGCGCTCGGCGAGATCCTCGGCGTCCTCGATCGCGAAGCCGTGACGCTGCCAGCGCGGCTTCGCGCGGCCGGGCTCGCGATAGCTCACCCGTAACAAGCGCACGCGATGACTCTGGTCGGTGATCAGCCCGTAGCTGCGGTAGACGAGGTACTCGAGCAGCAGGTACTGCTCGTACTTGGACTGATTCCGGCAATGCGTGACGAGCTTGAACTCGCCGATGCCACGGAACAGCGTGCCCTTGCGTTCCTGCTTCGGGAGATCCAGACGCAGCGGCGGCAGCTCGCAGATGTCCTGCGTGCGCCGCGACCGGCCGCTCGCCGCGATCTTCACGGGGATGCGCACGTCGCCGTTCGGGCCGACGTACGAGAGCGTGGCGGGATGCTGGGCGGGCTCCGGTGTGTCGTCGCGGCGAATGGGATCCCAGTCCGCTTCGATCGCGATCTCGATCAGCTCGTGGCCGTCGAAGAGGCGCGGCGCGTCGGCGTGTGCCGGCGCTGTGCGGCTCGCGATGGCGAGCGCGGCGAGCCCGATCCAAACGCATCGCGTGGGCTGCATGCGGGGCCTCCCGATCGCCGGCAGTGCGCGGCGCGCTGCGGGAGCGTCCGTCAATCCGCGCCGCGCCGCCATTGTGGACGCCCGCCCGCTCGGCGTAGCCTGCCGCGCGCCGCGGAGGGCACGAGATGGATCTGTTAAGGGCGCGCGACATGTCGCGCGCATACCGCGTCGACAGCGGCGCGGGCTTCAAGCTGCGCGACTTCGATCCCGCGGACACGGGCCCCCTGCAGAGCAACGACGAGCCGCACGCGCGCGCGCTCACCGGGCGCGCCACTGCGCGGCTCGCCGAGCTGCAAGACATGCTCTACGCGCAGGACCGCTGGGCGCTGCTCGTGCTGATCCAAGGCATGGATGCTGCCGGCAAAGACACCGCGATTCGGGAAGTGATGTCGGGCATCAACCCGCAAGGTTGTCAGGTCTTCGCCTTCAAGAAGCCCTCGGAGGAGGAGCTCGACCACGACTTCCTGTGGCGCTGCACGCGCTGCTTTCCCGAGCGCGGGCGCATCGGCGTCTTCAATCGCTCCTATTACGAGGAAGTGCTGGTCGCGCGCGTCCACCCCGAAGTGCTGGAGCGCCAGAAGCTGCCCCCCGAGCTCGTCACGAAACGCATCTGGCGGGAGCGCTTCGAGGACATTCGCGCGCTCGAGCGCTACGCGACGCGCCAGGGCATCGTCGTGCGCAAGTTCCTGCTGCACGTCTCGAAGACGGAGCAGAAGCGGCGCCTGCTCGGCCGCATCGCGGTGCCCGGCAAGAACTGGAAGTTCCGCGCCGGCGACATCGGCCTGCGCCAGCACTGGCGCGCCTATCAGCGCGCGTTCGAGGACACGATCCGCGCGACCGCGACGCCAGCCGCGCCCTGGTATGTCGTGCCTGCGGATAACAAGTGGTACTCGCGGCTCGTGATCGCCTCGGCGCTCGTCGAGGCGCTCGAGAGCCTGCGGCTCTCGTACCCGAAGCTTTCTCGTGTGGAGCTGCGCGAGCTCGCGAAGGCGAAGCGCGCGCTCGAGCGCGAGTGAGCGCGAGCCTGGGATTCAGACCGCCGCCACGGCGACGCCTCGGCGCTGCGATTTCGCCTCGTACATCGCGCGGTCGGCGGCCTGCACGAGCGTCTTCAGCTCGGCGCCGTGCTCGGGTTGGAGCGCGATGCCGATGCTGGGGGCGCAGTGCAGCGTGCGGTCGTTCACGTGCACCGGGCGGCGGCACTCGTCGAGCAGGCGCTGCGCGACCCAGCGCGCGCCGGCCTCGCGCGTCTCGGGGAGCAGCAGCACGAACTCGTCGCCGCCGAGACGCGCGAGCAGATCGGGCCCGCGCGTGCAGCGCTGCAAGCGCGCGGCGAACTCGCACAGCACCGCGTCGCCGGCCTCGTGTCCGAGCTCGTCGTTCACGCGCTTGAAGCCGTCGAGATCGAGGTAGAGCAGCGCGCACGGGCGCGGCGCGCCGCTCGCGTCGCGGAGCACGGACGGCGCGTCCGCCTCGAGGCCGCGGCGATTCAAGAGCCCCGTGAGCGCGTCTTCGGACGCCGCGCTGCGCATCTCGCGCTCGCGCAGCTTCGCGTCGCTCACGTCGATCGTGGTCACGATCAGGTCGCTGCCGGCCGGCACGGCGATGAAGCGCAGGCAGATCTCGCGGCCGCCGCGCACGACCGTGTGCTCGGCGTCGCTGCGCCGGCCAGAGAGCAGCGTCTCGCGAAACGCCTGGAACAGCGCCGCGGTGTGCGGATGCATCGCGCTCTTGAACGGGCGGCCGACCAGCGCCGCGACGTCTCGTCCGAGCTGTTCGGCGGCCGCGGCGTTCGCGAACACGCAGTCGAAATCTCGCACCTCGCCGTCGGGGCCGCGGCAGGGCCGCAGCCTGAGAATTCCGTTGGGCGAGTGATCGACGATGCCGCGCACGAGCGCTTCGCTCTCGCGCAACGCGGCGAGCGTGCGTTCCTGCTCCGTGACGTCGCGCAGCAGGAAGACGTGGCCGGCGAGCGCGCCCGTGGCTTCGCGCAGCGGCGATGCCTTGATCTCGAGATGTTGGCCGCCGACGGCCTCGAAGCGATGCGGCTGATCGAGCTTGCGCGCGATCCACGGGTGGACCTGCGAGGCCGGGGGAATCAGCTCCGCGGCCGGCGCGCCGAGCATCTCGCCGGCGCTGCGCCCCGCGAGCGCGAGCGCAGCGGGATTCGCGAGCGCGATGCGTCCCGAGGCGTCGACCACCAGCACCGCATCGTGCATCTGCTCGAACACGGCGCTGTGCGCGACCGGCGCGAGGCGAAACAGGCCGCGGCGGAAGAAGCCCCATGCGAACAGGGTCCCGCTCAGCGAGAGCGCCAGCGGCGTCGGGCCGAAGCGCGTGCGGAGGACGCCCGTCGTGTAGAGAGCGTTCGCGATCAGCGGCATCAAGACGCCGATGATCAGCAGGCCGATGCGCAGGCGGTCGAGATGCGTCGGTCGCCGCCACTCGCGCGCGAGCAGGGTGAGCACGACCGCGGAGAGCGCATAACTACCGGGAATGTGGACGCGCCAGAAGTACGCGCCGTACGGCAGCAGCATCGAGCGCGGCTCGCCGGGCGCGAACGGCGGATTCGTCCACATGCCGGCATGCAAGTCGTTCGTCCAGGTGGCCGCGATCGTCGCGAGTGGGACCGCGAGCGCCGCGACCCGCCAGCCGCGCGCGATCGGCTTGCGCCGCACGTATGCGCCGGCGCCGAGCACGACGCAGGCCGGCGTCAGCGCGATCGCCGAGTACTTCGTCTTGAGCACGAGCCCGTAGAGCGCTTCACTCGCGTGCGGCTCGAGCGCGGCGCTGCCCGCCCATGCCGTCATCGCGAACAGCGCGGCGGCCATCTCGCGCGAGCCCGGCGCGCCCTGGCTGCGCAGCACCAGCACCGCGAGGACGAGCAGGACGCACGCGCCCAGGCCGGCGACCGCGGTGAAGAGGAGCTCCTGCATCGACCCCGTTTCGCCGAAACGCGCGCGCCGATGAAGCCGCCCGGTCGCGGGGTCAGACCGCAGGGTCAGACTTGCAAACTTGCGAAGTGGCGAGCGCGCGCCAGTGCCGTCAGCACGCCGCGAGAGGGCGCTCGCGCAGCAGCAGCGTCTCGCGCTCGTAGAGCTCGCCCTCCACCTCGAGCCCGAGCCTCGCGAGGATGCGCAGCGAGGCCGCGTTGTTACGGGCGACCGTCGCGATCACGCGCCGCCCTTGCGCGGGCGCGGCGGCTACGCCCCAGGCCGCCAGCGCGCTGCCGAGGCCGCGTCCCCAGGCGCGGCGCGCGAGCACGTAGACGAGCTCCCACTCCCCTGGACGCGTGTGCTCGGTCTGCTTCAGCTCGACGTGGCCGACGATCTCGCCCGCGAGCTCCGCGGCCTACACGTAGGCGAACCGCTGCTCGGGGCCGAGCGGAAGTGCCATCAAGCGCTCGAAAATCGCGGTATCGCGTCCGCGGGCGACGCGAGCATCGCCGACCCAGCGCAGCACCTCCGGATCGGAGAAGAGCGCGAGCCAGTCCTCGCGATCGGCGCGCGTCCAGGGCCGCAGCGTGAGCTCGCCCGCGCGCGGGCGCGTCGCCGTCATCGCGCCGCCAGCTTCGCGAGCAATTCTCGCGCGCCGCGCGCGGTGAACGCGATGCCGAGCTGCTCGCTCGCGGCGAGCGCGCGCTGGGCGAGCTCGCGGGCGCGGCGCGCGTAGGCAGGGCCGCGCGCCGCGAGCGCGCGCGCATACTCGAGCGCGCTGTGCGCCTCCCAGGTGCGCGCGCCGCTCGCGGCGTCGACCGCCAGCGCCGTCTCGAAATGCGCATCCGCCTCGTCGCGGCGCCCGAGGCAGCTCGCGAGCAGGCCGAGGAAGCGCGACGCGCAGCCCGCCGAGTAGACGCTCAGCAGCGTGAGCGTGCGGCCGGCGTACGGCCGCAGCCGCTCGAGCAGCCGCTCCGAGAGATCGCGACAACCGACGCGCGCGCACGAGAACGCGAGGTTCGAGAGGCTGACCGCGGAGGAGACGTCGTTCGCGAGCGCGGCGAAATCGTCGCGCGCGATCTCGCGCAGCCGGCGCTCGGCTTCGGCGAGCTCGCCGCTCTCGGCGAGCAGGAAGATCTCGCTCGCGCGGAAGAGGCTGATCTGCGGATGGGAGTGCGTTCCGCGCCGCACGTCCGGCGCGATCTCGACGTAGCGGTCCTCGAACCCGATCGCGGAGCCGATCTGGAGCTGCGCGATCGCCCAGGATTCCTCGGCATCGACGCGCCGGCCGGCCGCAAACGCGCGCGCCGAGAGTCGGCGCGCCTCCGCGACCGGGCCGCGCGAGATCGCGAGCGACGCGCGGATGCGCAATAGGCCCGCCGCCATCGCCGGCGAGCGCACGCGCCCCTCGATCTCGTCCATCTGCTGCAAGTCTTCGGCGACGCCCTTCATGTCGCCGAGCTGCAGCCGGTGCTCGAGCCGGTGCTGGCGCGCCTCGAACGCGTGGATCTCGTTGCCGCTCTCGGCGGCGAGCCCGATGCGCTCCTCGTAACAGCTGCGCCATTCCACCTCGCTGCGCGGATGATTCAGCGCGAGCGAGCGCACGCGCAGCGCTTCGAGCAGCGCGCCGGCGTCCCCGGAACGGCGCGCGAGCGCGAGCGC